>NZ_JBEHFY010000007.1:0-117154 GCF_040225815.1 Corynebacterium sp. KPL2895 | reverse complement strand
CCGTTGCCGGCACCCTGGTAGAAATCCTCGCCGAAGAGGACGAAACCATCGAGGTCGGCGAAGCCATCGCCCGCGTCGGCGACGAAAACGCCGCACCATCCTCCGACGACTCCGACGACGAGAAGTCCGAGGACAAGGAAGAATCCACGTCCGAGGACAAGAAGGAAGACAAGGACGAGAAGAAGTCTGGCTCTAGCTCCAAGGCTTCTGGCAAGGCCACCGATGTGGAGATGCCAGAACTCGGCGAATCCGTCACCGAGGGCACCATTACCCAGTGGCTCAAGTCCGTCGGCGACACCGTCGAGGTAGACGAACCACTGCTCGAGGTCTCTACCGACAAGGTCGACACCGAAATTCCTTCCCCCGTTGCCGGCACCCTGGTAGAAATCCTCGCCGAAGAGGACGAAACCATCGAGGTCGGCGAAGCCATCGCCCGCGTCAGCGACGAAAACGCCGCACCATCCTCCGACGACTCCGACGACGAGAAGTCCGAGGAAAAGGAAGAGTCCACGTCCGAGGACAAGAAGGAAGACAAGGAAGAATCCAAGTCTGACGAGAAGAAGGAAGACAAGTCCGAGCCAGCCAAGGAAGAGAAGAAGGAAGAGCCCAAGCAGGATTCTTCCCTGAACACCTCCACCAAGGTCAACAACGGCGATAACGTTCCATACGTCACCCCGTTGGTGCGCAAGTTGGCTGATAAGCACGGCGTGGACCTCAACTCCATTGAGGGCACCGGTGTGGGTGGACGCATCCGCAAGCAGGACGTCCTTTCCGCTGCTGGTGAGGGCGATGCGAAGGCATCGGCAGACGACGATAAGAAGGCTGCTGACTCCCCACGCGCACGCTGGTCCACCAAGTCTGTGGATCCGGAAAAGCAGGAACTTATCGGCACCACCAAGAAGGTCAACCGCATCCGCGAAATCACCGCTACCAAGATGGTGGAAGCGCTGCAGATTTCCGCACAGCTTACCCACGTGCAGGAAGTCGATATGACTCCTATCTGGGATATGCGCAAGAAGAACAAGCAGGCGTTCATTGATAAGTATGGCGCCAACTTGTCCTTCCTGCCGTTCATCGTGAAGGCCACCACGGAGGCTTTGGTCTCCCACCCGAACGTGAACGCCTCCTATGACCCAGAGACCAAGAAGATGACCTACCACGAGGATGTCAACGTCGCCATCGCCGTAGACACCCCGAAGGGTCTGCTCACCCCGGTCATCCACAAGGCACAGAACCTGTCCTTGCCGGAAATCGCGCAGCAGATTGCGGAGCTGGCTGATAAGGCCCGCAATAACAAGCTGAAGCCGAATGACCTGACCGGTGCCACCTTCACCGTGACCAATATCGGTTCCGAGGGCGCATTGCTCGATACCCCGATCCTGGTTCCGCCACAGGCCGGAATCCTGGGTACCGCGGCTATCCAGAAGCGCGCTGTCGTGGTCAACGAGAATGGCCAGGATGCTATCGCCATCCGCCAGATGTGCTTCCTGCCCTTCACCTATGACCACCAGGTCATCGATGGTGCGGACGCAGGCCGCTTCATCACCACCATCAAGGACCGCCTGGAGACTGCAGACTTTGAGGCTGACCTCGATATCTAAAGCAGTTAGCTAACTGGCATACCTCCCGTTCCTTCCGCGCGAAGGGACGGGAGGTTTTGTCATGCCTGGGGTACCGCGCGGGGGTGTAGCGCGTAAACTTCCGGCAAAAATATCAGACGAATTTTATCCCGGCGCTGCAGGATATATTTCACTAATTAGGAGGTAAGCGGGCTACGACACATTTCCCTCGGTGAGTTGCTGCATAAAAGTTTTTCAAGGGCGCTGTTTTTACCGGTTATTAAACATATACTTAGGGGCGGTTAAGACCATTGCACCCGATGAAGGAGACCTCACAGATGGATTTCATCTCCCGCCACCTAGGGCCGGATTCTGCCGAGCAGGCCGCCATGCTCGGCACTGTGGGCTACGACAGCGTGCAGGCGCTTGTCGATGCCGCCATTCCACCCAAGATCCGCGCTACGGAACTTCCCCACTTGCCAGAAGCACTCTCTGAAGACGGGGCACAGGCCGCTTTGCGGGAGTTCGCCGATCAAAACACTGTGCTTAAACCCTTCTATGGCCAGGGCTATTCGGACACCCTGACCCCCGCCGTCATCCGCCGCGGCCTGCTTGAGGATGCCGGCTGGTATACCGCCTATACCCCCTACCAGCCTGAGATTTCCCAGGGCCGCTTGGAGGCCTTGCTCAACTTCCAGACCATGATCGAATCCCTGACAGGGCTGCCCATCGCGAATGCTTCCCTGTTGGATGAGGCTTCCGCTACCGCCGAGGCGGTCGGGTTGATGTCCCGCGCAGTAAAGAAGGGCCGCCGCGTCGTGCTGGACTCGCGCCTGCACCCGCAGGTGCTCACCGTTGCCGCTGAGCGCGCCCGCGCCATTGACCTCGAGGTAGAGATCGTGGACGTACGCGAGGGCTTGGTGGGCGAAGACCTCATCGGTGCAGTCATCGCCTACACCGGCACCGAAGGAGAGATTTTCGATCCTTCTGCCGTGATTGAAGAGCTGCACACCCGCGGCGCGCTGGCCTCCGTGGTCACTGACCCGCTGTCCCTGCTGCTTCTTGAAGGCCCCGGAAACTTGGGCGCCGATATCGTTTTGGGCTCGTCTCAGCGCTTTGGTGTACCCCTCTTCTTCGGCGGCCCCCATGCTGCCTACATGGCGGTAACGGATAAACTCAAGCGCCAGATGCCAGGCCGCATCGTCGGCGTCTCCAAGGATGCAGATGGCCGCCCGGCCTACCGCTTGGCGCTGCAGACCCGCGAGCAGCACATCCGCCGCGAGCGCGCGACCTCCAATATTTGTACTGCCCAGGCACTTTTGGCCAATGTAGCCTCGATGTACGCCGTCTACCACGGACCGAAGGGGCTGAAGGACATCGCCGAGCGCGTGCACGACTTGGCCTCCTCCTTCGCCCAGTCCATCGTGGATGCCGGCCTGGAAATTACATCGCAGGAGTTCTTCGATACCGTCACCGTCAACGGCGTTGACGCGCAGAAGATCAAGGCTGACCTGCAGGATGAAGGCTACTTGGTGCGCGCCATTGGCACCGACAAGGTATCCGTATCCTTCGGCGAATCCGCCACGCAGCGCGATGTCGCACACTTGGCAGAGGCTTTCGGCGCCACCCCGGCTGAGGCAAACTTTGGCCTGCCGGAGAACCTGCAGCGCGCCGAGGAACCGCTGGAGCACGAGATTTTCCACTCCATCCATTCTGAGACCCAGATGCTGCGCTACTTGCGCAAGCTCGCGGACAAGGACTTGGCACTGGACCGCTCCATGATTCCGCTGGGCTCGTGCACCATGAAGCTCAACCCCACCGCGGCCATGGAACCCATCTCCTGGCCAGAATTCGCCGGTATCCACCCATATGCCCCGGAAGAGACCACGACGGGTTGGCGCGCGTTGGTGGAAGAGATCGAAGGCTGGCTCGCCGAGCTTACCGGCTATGCCAAGGTCTCCATCCAGCCCAATGCCGGCTCCCAGGGTGAGTTGGCGGGCTTGCTGGCCATTCGCCGCTACCACGTGGCCAATGGCGATAATGAGCGCGATGTTGTGCTCATCCCGGCCTCCGCACACGGCACCAACGCGGCCTCTGCCACCCTGGCAAACCTGCGCGTCGCCGTGGTCAAGACCGCCGAGGACGGCTCAATTGACGTCGCGGACTTGGAAGAAAAGATCGAAAAGCACGGCAACCACATCGCCGGCATCATGGTCACCTACCCTTCCACCCACGGCGTCTTCGACCCCGAGGTGCGCGATGTTTGCGATAAGGTGCACGCGGTCGGCGGCCAAGTCTACATCGATGGCGCCAACATGAACGCGCTGACCGGTTGGGCTCGTCCGGGCGATTTCGGCGGCGATGTCTCCCACCTCAACCTGCACAAGACCTTCACGATTCCGCACGGTGGCGGCGGCCCGGGCATCGGCCCGGTGGCGGTGGCAGAACACCTCATTCCGTTCCTGCCCAGTGATGCTGCATCCCCTGAGCTTGATGCCACCGCGGAAACCCCTGTTGGCCAGGGCGTTCCCATTACCGGCAGCAAGTACGGCTCCGCCGGTGTCCTGCCTATTTCGTGGGCCTACCTGGCCATGACCGGTGCCGAGGGCCTCGCCGCCGCATCCGGCCACGCAGTGTTGGGTGCTAACTACGTGGCGGCCTCACTCAACGAGCACTTCCCTGTCCTCTACACCGGCAACGAGGGCTTGGTAGCGCACGAGTGCATCATCGATTTGCGCGAGCTTACCGATGCCTCCGGGGTCACCGCCGCCGATGTGGCCAAGCGCCTCATTGACTTCGGCTTCCACGCCCCCACCCTGGCCTTCCCCGTGGCCGGGACCTTGATGATTGAGCCCACCGAGTCTGAGGACAAGGGCGAGCTGGATCGCTTCATCGAAGCCATGCGCACCATCCGTGCCGAAATCCAGGAGATAATCGACGGTGAGGTGGCCTACGGGGACTCCGTTATCCACCACGCACCGTTTACGGCTGAGTCGGTAGCTACCGATAACTGGGAGTACTCCTTCGGCCGTGACAAGGCCGCGTGGCCGGTCGAATCCCTATTGCATAGCTACAAGTATTTCCCACCGGTTCGCCGCCTCGATGAGGCTTACGGCGACCGCAACCTGGTGTGCAGCTGCCCGCCGCCAGAAGCATTCGAGATCGACGATTCCGAGGAGTAACAATGACCGAACTTCTAACCTCCCCGCTCAATGCCAAGCACGAGGAACTCGGCGCTACCTTCACGGCCTTTGGGCCGTGGAATATGCCGCTGAAGTACAACAGCGAGCTGGAAGAACACCGCGCCGTTCGCAACAGCGCAGGCCTGTTTGATCTCTCCCACATGGGAGAAATCTGGGTCAATGGACCCGACGCCGGCAAGTTCTTGTCCTACTCCTTCATCTCTAACCTAGATTCGCTGAAGGTGGGCAAGGCCAAGTACTCCATGATCACCGCTGAAGACGGCGGCATCATCGATGACCTGATTTCCTATCGCTTCGAGGATGAAAAGTTCCTCGTCGTGCCCAACGCCGGCAATGCCGATACCGTCTGGGACGAACTCAATAAGCGCTCCGAGGGCTTCGACGTAGAGCTCAAGAACGAGTCCCGCGACGTTGCCATGATCGCCGTGCAGGGCCCCAAGGCCGCCGAGATCCTCGTCCCGCTGGTAGAGGACAATAAGCAAGAAGCCGTCTACGAGCTGGGCTACTACGCCGCCACGATGGGCAAGGTGGCACGCACCTTCGCCATCATCGCACGCACCGGTTATACCGGCGAGGATGGCTTCGAGCTCATCGTCTACAACTCCGATGCCCCGCAGTTGTGGGAAGAATTGCTCAAGGCGGGCGCGGAATATGACATCAAGCCGTGCGGCCTAGCCGCGCGCGATTCCCTGCGCTTGGAGGCTGGCATGCCGCTCTACGGCAACGAGCTCTCCCGCGATATCACCCCGGTAGAGGCGGGCATGTCGCGCGCCTTTGCCAAGAAGGAAGCGGACTTCGTGGGCGCAGACGTCATCCGCAAGCGCGCCGAGGAAGGCCCACAGGTCGTTATCTCCGGGCTCACCTCGGATCAGCGCCGCGCGGCGCGTTCCGGCGCCGAGGTTTATCTCAATGACACCAAGGTCGGCACCGTCACCTCGGGTCAGCCCTCCCCCACTCTTGGCCACCCAGTGGCCATTGCGCTGCTTGATACCAGCGCGGAGCTCGAACCGGGCACCGCGGTGGAGGTAGGAATCCGCGGCAAGCGTTATCCTTTTGAGGTAACCGCGTTGCCGTTCTACAAGCGCGACAAGTAAGCCACCCGCACACCCTAAAATCTCAGCCCGAAAGGACTACACACCATGTCTAACCTGCCCCAAGACTTTTCCTACTCCGAAGACCACGAATGGGTTAACGCCGCGAAGGACGCCGTAGAAGGCAAGACCGTTCGCATCGGCATCACCTCCGTTGCCGCAGACCGCCTAGGCGAGGTCGTCTTCGCCGAACTGCCTGAGGTAGGCGATACCGTCACCGCCGGCGATTCCTGTGGCGAGGTCGAATCCACCAAGTCCGTATCGGACCTGTTCTCCCCGGTCACCGGCACCGTGAAGGCCGTCAACGATGCCGTTCACGATGACTACGCCGTCATAAACAACGACCCCTTCGGTGAAGGCTGGCTCTTCGAGGTCGAGGTGGATGAAGCAGGCGAGCTCATGGAGGAAGAGGAATACGCCTCCGCTAACGGCCTCGACTAAAAGGCGGTTAGTTCGACGCCCTCGAACATAAAATAAGGCGGGAGGATGCCAAGGCATTCTCCCGCTTTGCTTTTCCCTACCAAAGAAGACGACACTAGAGATTATGACTGCACCACGCGATCCTTTCTTTCCCGCTGAACGCTCCATTCGCGCCTCGGATAACCCCCTTGAAATTCGCCACTTGGGCCGCATGGATTATCAAGAGGCATGGGATTATCAGGCGGAGGTGGCAGCGGCGCGCGCGCAGGACGCGCAGGACGATGTGGTCTTAGTGGTCGAACACCCCAATATCTACACCGCGGGCAAGCGCACGCAGCCTGAGGATATGCCGGATAATGATCTGCCGGTTATCACCGTGGACCGCGGCGGGCGCATTACCTGGCATGGCGAGGGGCAGTTGGTGCTCTATCCCATCATCAAGCTGGCGGAGCCTGTCGATGTCGTCGATTATGTCCGCCGCCTCGAGGAGGCCACCATCCAGGCAGTGCGCGAGATGGGCGTGACTACCGCAGGCCGCATCGACGGCCGCTCTGGGGTGTGGGTGCCTTCTACCACCCAGGCTAAAGATCCTTCCGCCTCGCAGCGCGATCGCAAGATTGCGGCGCTGGGAATCCGCATTACCCGCGGGGTTACCATGCACGGCCTGGCGCTCAACTGCAGCAATACGCTGGAGTATTACGAGCACATCGTGGCCTGTGGCATCGATGATGCAGATATCACGACGCTTTCGCTGGAACTGGGACGCGAGGTCACAATGGAAGAAGCCTCGCAGCCGCTTTTGCGGGCACTTGATGATGCCCTCTCGGGCCGCCTCATCGTCGCCGATCACAGTTTCGGTTCCGCGCCTGATCCCACGAAGCTTGCGAATGAGAAGGCGCGGGAGCGGCGTCGGCAAGCGCGGGCTTAAGCTCCGTGGCCCTAGTTTGGGGCTAGCGTGGAATAGTTGCGCGCCCGCGCGCCTTGTACCAAGAAGAGCTATTAGCCATCACCATCTTTGATCGATAAAGTGAGTATTTGTGACTGTAAAGCCTGAAGGACGCAAGATGCTCCGCATTGAGAAGAAAAATGCGGAGTCGCCCATCGAACAAAAGCCGCGGTGGATCCGCAACCAGGTTCGCACCGGACCGGGCTATGAGGACATGAAGTCCCGCGTGGCCGGCGCCTCCCTGCACACCGTCTGTCAAGAAGCCGGTTGTCCGAATATCCACGAATGCTGGGAATCCCGCGAGGCAACCTTCCTCATCGGCGGCGATAAGTGCACCCGTCGTTGCGACTTCTGCGATATCGCTACCGGCAAGCCGGAGCCGCTTGACCGCGACGAACCGCGCCGCGTGGCCGAAAACATCCAGGAAATGGACCTCAACTACACCACCATTACCGGTGTGACCCGCGATGACCTCCCAGATGAGGGCGCGTGGCTGTATGCGGAAATCGTGCGTAAGATCCACGAGCTCAACCCACACACCGGCGTAGAGAACCTCACCCCGGATTTCTCTGGCAAGCCGGATCTGCTCGAAGAGGTCTTCGAGGCACAACCGGAGGTATTCGCTCACAACCTGGAGACCGTGCCGCGCATCTTCAAACGCATCCGCCCGGCCTTCCGCTACGAGCGCTCCCTCGATGTCATCCGCCAAGCCCACGACTACGGCCTTATTACCAAGTCCAACCTGATTTTGGGCATGGGCGAGACCGAGGACGAGGTCGAAGAAGCATTGCGCGACCTGCGCGAGGCTGGCTGTGACATCATCACCATCACCCAGTACCTGCGCCCCGGCCCGCGCTTCCACCCCATCGAGCGCTGGGTGCGCCCGGAGGAATTCGTGGCCCACTCCAAGCTGGCCAAGGAGCTGGGCTTCGGCGGCGTCATGTCCGGCCCGCTGGTTCGCTCCTCCTACCGCGCCGGCCGCCTGTACGTGCAGGCCATGGAAAAGCGCGGCCTGGAATTGCCGGAGAATCTCAAGCACCTGAAGGAGACCTCCCAGGGTGCTACCGCCCAGGAGGCATCCACTTTGCTGGATAAGTACGGTCCTTCGGAAGAAACCCCGGTGACCACCCGCATGGCCAAAACTCCGGCCAATGCTAATTCGGTCGCGGCAACCGTGCGCTAAACCCTCGGAGTTTTCTTACTCGGCCCTCGCCATCTGCGGGGCCGTTTAACATTTTTGTCACCTGACCTTTAAAGTAGGAACCATGGCGAAAGATGACAAAGCAGCCCTGAAAGCTGCCAAGAAGCAAGAACGCGCGGCCAAGCGCCAAAAGCGTAAGCAAACCTGGTCACAGTTGTGGCAGGCATTCAATTTGCAGCGCAAGCAGGATAAGGCGCTCATTCCTATCATGCTGGCCGCCTTCCTCGGCGTCGGCCTATTGTTCTTCCTCATTGGCACGCTCTTTAATGGCCAGTGGTTCATGCTGATTATCGGCTTGGGATTGGGCGCGCTTTTGGCGATGTTCCTGTTTACCCGCCGCCTAGAACGCGATATGTACAAGCGCGTCGAAGACCAGCCCGGCGCCGCCGGTTGGGCCTTGGAGCAGCAGCTGCGCAATACCGTCGGCATCGTGTGGTCCGTAAAGTCCGGCATCGCCGCCACCCGCCAGCAGGATCTTATTCACAGGGTCATCGGCAATGCGGGCGTCATCTTCGTGTGCGAAGGCAATAAGAACCGCCTTCGCCCCACCCTGAACCAGCTGAAAAAGCGCGTGGACAAGATTGCCGGTGGCGTGCCGGTCTATGAGGTCTACGTCGGCAACGGCGAGGACGAGGTGCCGGTTTCCAAGCTGCGCAACCACCTCATGAAGCTGCCGCGCAACTACAATAAGAACGCCACCTACGACAATATCCGCCGCATTGAGGCCATGGACTCCATGCCGGGAACGATGCCGGGTATGCCCAAGGGCCCAATGCCGCAGCAGGCACAGAACATGTCGGGCATGAACCGCCGCATGCGCCGCGCGCAACAGCGCAAGGGAAAGGGCTAAATACTGCTTTAGCCACTCGCCCCGGCTAGGCTTTCGGCTCTCGCCTTGCTCTAAAGCACAAACGGTCCCTGCAACCACCCGATTGGGAAAGGTTGCAGGGACCGTCGTAGTTTTACGGTGCGCGGGACTTATCCCCGCGCGCCGCTAAGAGTTAATGACGATGGTGCCGGTTGCTCGGTCGTGCATGCCGCGGCCGTCCGCGTCCACCATGGCGGCGGGGAAGATTACACCGGTAAGCAGCGTGCGCACTGCCGCGCGCCAGAAACCCACCTGCGCGCCCGGCACATCCAGGCGGGCCACGCCCATGCCGAGGATGAGCATGCCCGGGGTGCGTGCAAATAGCCAGCCACATACGATGCCCATTAATGCCCAGAGGGCGTAGCCCAAGAAGGATACGCCGCCGAGCTGCGTGGTGAACATGAGGATGAGATTGGCCAGCAGCATGCAGATGATCCAGTCAATGGCTACGGCGCCTGCGCGGCGGCCGACCGACGCCATGGACCCAGGTCCGGATTCCGGCAAGCCCAAGTGTTCACCGGGCCACCGGCCGGGGGTTCCTGCATCGTCATATTCGCCCGGAATATTGGGCCCATCGAGCCACGTGCGCTTGTCTGCCATGCTCACCAATTTAGTTGCCCCTCTCCCAGAAGTGAAACGAGGCCAATGGCCATGCCGGATGGATAAAACTAGTAGGCTATAGGCAGATAATTCATCGGCCAACAAACAGGAGGCAATCTTGTCTTTCGAGACAGTGCAGGACATCGTCCAATTTATTCAGGATGAGGACGTAAAGTTCGTGGATGTCCGCTTTACGGACGTCCCCGGCACCGAGCACCACTTTTCCATCCCTGCCAGCGAATTTACTGAAGAAGAAGCAGAAAATGGTTTGGCCTTTGATGGTTCTTCCATTCGTGGTTTTACCACCATCGAAGAATCCGATATGACGCTGCTGCCGGATCCGGCCACAGCGCATATCGATCCCTTCCGTTCGGCGAAGACCCTGAATATCAAGTTCTTCGTCCACGATCCCTTTACCTTTGAGCCTTTTACCCGTGACTCGCGCAATATTGCCCGCAAGGCCGAGGAATACTTGCAGTCCACCGACATCGCCGATACCTGTAACTTTGGCGCCGAGGCCGAGTTCTACCTCTTCGATTCCGTGCGCTATGGCACCGATATGCAGCACGGCTTCTTTGAGGTGGACTCCGATGAAGGCTGGTGGAACCGCGATAACGAGACCAACTTGGACGGCACTCCCAATACCGGTTACAAGACCCGCGTGAAGGGCGGCTACTTCCCTACCCCGCCGTACGATAAGCACAGCGAGGTCCGCGATGACATCGTGGCCAACCTGCAAGAGGTCGGCTTCCAGATCGAGCGCTTCCACCACGAGGTGGGCGCGGCCCAAAACGAGATCAACTACCGCTTCAACTCCCTGCTGCACGCCGGCGATGACATCCAGACCTTCAAATACGTGGTCAAGCGCACCGCCCAGGAGTGGGGCAAGGCCGCGACCTTCATGCCAAAGCCACTGGCTGGCGATAATGGTTCCGGCATGCACGCCCACATGTCCCTGTGGAAGGACGGCGAGCCCCTTTTCCACGATGAGGCTGGTTACGCAGGGCTTTCCGATATCGCCCGCTACTTCATCGGCGGCATCCTGCACCACGCAGGCGCCGTGCTCGCCTTTACCAACCCAACGCTGAACTCCTACCACCGCCTGGTTCCGGGCTTCGAGGCGCCGATCAACCTGGTGTACTCCCAGCGCAACCGTTCGGCTGCGATCCGCATTCCAATTACCGGTTCCAACCCAAAGGCTAAGCGCATCGAGTTCCGCGCACCGGACCCATCCAGCAACCCATACCTGGCCTTTGCTGCCATGATGATGGCCGGTGTGGATGGTGTGAAGAACCGCATCGAGCCGCACGCCCCGGTGGATAAGGACCTCTATGAGCTGCCGCCGGCAGAGGCTGAATCCATCCCGCAGGCACCGACCTCCCTGGAGGCTTCCTTGGAGGCGCTGAAGGAAGACATGGACTTCCTGACCGAGGGCGATGTCTTTACCGAGGATCTCCTCGAGACCTACATCAACTACAAGTACGAAAACGAGATCAACCCCGCGCGCCTGCGTCCCACCCCGCAGGAGTTCGAGCTCTACTTTGACTGCTAAGGCGTCGCTAGTTCTCAGCTAGTTTCTCCTACAAGGCAGCCACCTAAACAATGCTTAGGTGGCTGCTTTCTTTTTGCTTGCATCGGCACAGGTAAGCGTGCCCGAGAGTTTCGTCATACCCGCCGCCCACTTTGACAGTGGCCGCTCCCCAGCGCGCACATGAGGGTTTTTACTAGGCAAAAAGTGGCGCAGTCTAAGTAAGAAGCTCTGGATGAAACTAGAATCTGGGTAGTGACTGATAAATTCCGCCACCTTCCCCCGCCTGGTCCGGCTTGGGCCGGCAGCCTTATGGGTACTTCCATCGTCTCGCGCATGTTGGTTGAAGAAGACATGTTTGTTGCCGCTGGTGTATTTGCTGCACTTGCGTGCGCTATCTTCGTTGTTTTGACCGCCGGTTACACCCGCTACCGCAGTCCGCGGTTTGAGCGGACCACCATGGCGGAGTGGTCTATGTTTTTCATCGGCGTCCTCGCGCTTGGGGCGGCATTATCCGGTTTGACGGGCATTGGAATATTCCGCCTCGTCGGCTTTTGGGTGGGTGGTCCCGTCACCGTCATCACGTGGGGAATTCAGCTCACTCGCTTCGATGGAGAGCCGCGCTTTACCTGGGGTCTCCCTTTGGTTGGGCCGATGATTTCGGCATCGGTGGCTGGGTGGCTTGCCCTTGATTACGGGAAGACCTACCACATCATGGGCACCGTGCTCTTCGCTATGTCTTTGCTGACGGCAGTCCCGGTATTTGCCTACGTCTACTGGGCGGCCTGGCACGGCAAGGTGGATTTTAGTGGTGGAAAATCCGCCACCGCCTGGGTGCCACTGGGCGTGGTTGGGCAATCTACCACCGCAATGCAGATCCTCTACCCCGGCAGTGTCTCCGTGTACTACGGGCTTATTGCCCTAGCTATTGCCATCCCGCTATCGCTTTATGCGATGGTGACTTTTTATCCGCAAGCAGCCCGCTGGGTCCCCTATTCCCCTGCGTGGTGGGCGTGCACCTTCCCGCCTGGCACCGTGAGCATGGGCGGGCATCAAACGGCATTGGTCAATGGCTCGGAGTGGCTTGACGTTGTCGCGCTGAGCATTCCCTTGCTCCTTATTGCGCACTGGTGCCTGTGCTCAGCGCGGTTCTTAGGCTGGCTCTGGGAAGGCCGCACGCGCAAAGAACTGTCTCACTAAGGGATGTCCTTACCTCGTCTATCATCGGGCCATGAGCTCTTCGCCTATTACCTTCATCGCCTGGGATGCTGCGGACCTTGCTGGAGTGCGGGAGGTGCTCGCCGGCTTGCAGCGCGACGGGGTCTTCTTGTACCGAGCAGGCCTAACGCTTGAAACCTCCTGGCTTGGCGATGCCGCCCAGGATTTCTATGGCACCGCCTGGGAATGGGGTCCAAAAGATAGCGAGCTTTTTTTTGAGCTGGCGCGCCGCGGCAAGCTGCTGATGACGATCGATGCCACGGTCATATGCTGCGGATCCGATAAAGACGCGGCGGAGGCTCAGGAGTGTATCGCCCAAGAGTTGGTTGTAGCGAGCAGCGCCGAGGAGCTACGACACCTGCTTATTGACACGCAGGAGACGCGCTAGAGCCCGGGCTGCTCGCTGCGCTTCATCCAGCCCATGCGGGGAGAAAAGCCTTGCGGGTGCTTGAGATGCACCACGGCATCCGCGATCATCAGGCGATGGCGGCGCGACAAGCTATCCGGAAGGTGGGCCACCGAGAACCACTGCGCTTCAGTATTTTCTTCATCGCTGATGACGGGCTCAGCACCGTCGGCAACAGACAGGCGCAGCGCAGTTCCCATGAACATGCATTCATCGCCATTGGGATAGGTCACTGGGCCGGATTGGCCAACGCCGAGGAGCGCTTCCACCTTGGCATCGAGGCCTACCTCTTCCTTGACCTCGCGTAAGGCGGTGGTCGTAATCTCCTCGCCAGGCTCACAAATCCCTTCCACAGGAGTCCACACGGCATTATCGGCGCGCTTTACCAGCAGTACGGATGGCACCTCCCACAGCGCCGCACCGGTTGGTACATCGCGGAGAATGATGGCACTGCACGCGGGGACGAAGATCTGATCGTGGCCGATGGATTCGCGCAGCTTCACAATATAATCAGGCGTTGGCATACCACCTAGCGTAGCCAATCTTGCCCGATGCTATGCCACGGGGCCGAGGACCTTCAGCGCCAGTGCTTGGATATCCGGTGCGGTGGTAAAGGCCACGTCAATGGTTTGTTGCGTGTCTTCACAGCTATGCCCCTCGTCCAAGGGCTCGGTAATTCCAGAGACCAGCCCCACGATGGTCTGCCGGCCATCGACATCGCCGTAGACAGGCCCGCCGGAATCCCCGACGGCGCTGCACACCTCCGCCAAGGCGGCGTTGGAATCGTGTTCTAGGCCCTGATAGTTCAGCTGTGTGGAATCCACCGAGTTTTTCAGGTTCCCACAGGTCACAATGGTGGAACTGCCTAGCTTGCACACCGCATCCGGCAATTTGTCTAGCTGCGTCGCCACGGTGGTGGCTACCTCGCCTGGGGTGAAGTAGTCCGCGTCGCGGTACAGCTCGATGAAGGCAACGTCCAAGTGATTGGTCTCCTCGGCAAAGAAGTCCGAATAGATCACCTCGCCTACTGGATCGGCTGGGTAGGCAAAGTCACCCTCTTGGGTTCCGGCCCAGACCTTATCGCCAGGTTTGCCGCAATGGGAGGCTGTCACGGCGATGGTGCGGCCATCGGCAAGCGCGAAAGACCACGCCGCGGTGCAGGACTGGAAGTTAAAGTACTCGCCCGGCTGCGGGTCACTCGTGGTTAAATTCAGCGCGGCGCCTGGAGGTACCGGCACCACCGCGGGCTCATAAAATTCATTCGGCGGTGCCGGCGGTGGTGTGTCAGTGGATTGCGCAACCACTTCATCCGGCTGCCGGGCAGCATCGGTGCTACACGATGCCACCATAAACAGCCCTGCTGCTGCCAGCAGGCTACTGGCTATCCGTACCCGCGTCACCTGCAGAGTCCTTATCCTGTTCTTCCTTATCCGCCTCTGCTTGTGCTTTTAAATCGCGGATGAATTTTTCCGGATCGAATTCGGTATAGTGCTCCGGTCCAGCGAAGTTTTCTAATGCCATGTGGTGGCTACACCTCCGTGTTCTTGATGCTGGAGGTAATAAAGTCCTTGACCGCTGCAGCATCGTTGGGCAGATCCGCCACGTGGCGCTCCGCGCTCAGGATGTCAGCAAAACGCTCGGGTGGCTGCGGTGCGCTCCCGATGGCCTCGGTGATGGTTTCGCTGAATTTTACCGGCAGTGCCGTCTCTAAGCAGACGATGGGCGTCGTCACGCCCTCTTTTTGGGCCGCCCGCGCCACCTTGATGCCATCGGCCGTGTGCGGATCCGCCAGGTAACCATAACGTTCGTTCACATCCTTGATGGTGGCAAGGCGGTCATCATGGGTGGAGGAACCGGACAAAAAACCGTAGTCTTCACGCGCGGCCGTAATGAGGTCTTCTTCAAGGTTAAACCCGCCTTCTTTGACCTTAGTGCCAAAGAGATCCGCAACGCGCGCAGCATCGCGGCCTAAAAGATCGAATGCAAAGCGCTCGAAATTGGAGGCGCGGGAAATATCCATCGACGGCGATGAGGTGGCCATGGTTTCCGCGGCTGGGCGCGGGCGGTAGTTTCCGGTGCGGAAGAACTCATCCAAAACGTCATTCTCATTCGTCGCCACGATGAGGCGATCGATGGGAAGGCCCATGCTGCGAGCGATATGCCCGGCGCAAATATCGCCGAAGTTACCGGTAGGAACGCTAAAGGAGACCTTTTGCTCGTTATTATCGGTGACCTTGATCCAGCAGGAAATATAGTAAACCACCTGGGCTAGCAGGCGCGCCCAGTTAATGGAGTTGACCGCACCGATGCGGTAGTTGGCCTTAAATTCCGCATCGCTGGAGACGGCCTTTACCACGTCCTGGCAATCATCAAAGACACCGTCGAGGGCGATATTGAAGATATTCGGATCATCCAAGCCAAACATTTGCGCCTGTTGGAAGGCGGTCATGCGCCCGGCTGGGGTCAACATGAAAACGCGGATGCCGTCGCGACCACGCATGGCGTATTCGGCGGAAGAGCCGGTATCGCCAGAGGTAGCGCCCAAAATATTCAGCGTCTCCCCGCGGCGGGCAAGCTCGTATTCAAAAAGCTCGCCCAAAAGCTGCATGGCCATGTCTTTAAATGCAGCGGTGGGCCCCTCAGAAAGGTGACCGATAAAGAGGTCATCTCCTAGTTCAGTGACGGGGACGATCTCAGGGGAGGCAAACTTCGGGCTGGTATATGCCCGGGCGGTGATTTTATCCAGATCTTCCTCTGGAATATCATCGATGAACAGCTTGATGACCTCGGCCGCAAGGGCGGCATAGCCGTCGGTTTTAGCCACTTCACGCCACGCATCCAGCGTGGCGGAGTCCAGTTGCGGGTAGGTTTCAGGCAGGTATAGGCCACCATCGGGCGCGAGCCCTCCTAAGAGGATATCCGTAAAGGATGCGGGCTGGCCGGTGGTATCACGGGTCGAAATATACTTCACAAGATGAATCCTAGTAGTTAACGCGTAAGGTATCAGCCATGTCGCAGCCAAATCCAAGAGAAGTTATCACAACCCAGGCGTTAATGATTTGGGTGGCGGCCATGGCGGTCTACCTCGTAGCCATTACCGGGCGGTCTTCCTTCGGCGTAGCCGGACTCGATGCTATCGAGCGCTTCGACGTCGATGCTGGGCGCATCGCGGTATTTACCTCCGTGCAATTGGGTGTCTATGCCATCGCGCAAATCCCCACCGGCATGCTGATCGATAAATTTGGCCCCCGCATCCTGCTCGTGGTGGGCGCGGTCATTATGGGCGTAGGCCAGGTCATGCTCGGCTTTACCAGCAATTACGGGGTAGCCATCTTCGCGCGCGTGCTCATCGGCGCCGGCGATGCCACGGGCTTCCTGTCGGTAATGCGCATCCTACCCTACTGGTTCCCTCTACACCGCACGCCGATGTTTACCCAGGTGACCTCCTCGATTGGCCAGATGGGCCAATTCATTTCCGCCGTCCCCTTCCTCTGGTTGCTCGGAACGGCGGGATGGACGGCAGCATTCGTAACCTTGGGTGCAGTAGGCATCCTCGTCGCCATTGCCGCCGCAGTCGCGGTCGCTGACTCCCCAGAGAAGCTCGGGGTTATTCCGCTGGAGAAGGAACCACCCAATTCCCAGGGCAGCAGCATCGGCGCGCGCTTGAAGGCGGTCTTTACCTCGCCCATCGCCTGGCAGGCATACTTTATTCACTACAGCGGGATGTTGCCGCTGATTGTCTTTGTCATGCTGTGGGGCATGCCCATGATGACCCAAGGCATGGAACTATCCAAGGGCAAGGCCAGCCTCGTGCTGACCCTCTTGGCGGTATTTTTGGTTCTGGTCGGACCCTTGCACGGCCGGATTTCCTCCCGTGCGCAGAATATCCGCCCGTGGGTCGCGCTCGGGTTCGTCAGCCTGCACGTGCTGACCTGGGTACTATTCTTCGCCTTCGGCACCGGCGGGGGTTTGGCAGCCATCACTGCGGTCTCCTTTATCTTGGCGCTGTGCACGCCGACGGCGAATTATGGCTTCGACATCATCCGCGAGAACATGGACCGCTCTGTCGTCGCTACCGCAACCGGCTTAGGCAATATGGGCGGGTTTACCTCCGGCATGTTGGGTGCGCAATTATTCGGCATGGTCTTGGATCACTCTGCCGATGCCCCCAAGTACTCCATGCCCGATTTCACTTCCGCAGCCCTCGCCGTTCTAGCCGTATGGCTGTGCGGCATGGCCGGCGTCGTCATCACCCACATCCTGCGCCGGCGCGGTGGCTATGCGGGGCCTTCGGTGCGGATCGTGGAAGTTACCTAGCGGCTTTATTGAGGCCTTTCGGCCTCATCTGTTGCTATCTCCGTCGCGCCAGTCTCCTCTGCCTCTGGGTCCAAGATAAATTTGATAGTTCCTTCTGGATACGCGAGGAACTCCCTGGTGGCAGCCACAGCTTCGGCCTCATCAAAGGAAATGCGCTGGAAGCCGGTATCATTTAATTCCACGATATCGGCATTGGGGCAGCCCAGTAATATCGGTGAATGCGTAGCGATAAATACCTGCGCGCCGCGGTCAACGGCTTGGGCGATTTCAGCGATCAGCGCCAATTGCCGGACTACGGATAAGCCCGATTCTGGCTCGTCCAAGATATATACTCCCGCGCCATCGACGCGCTCATAGAGCACATCGAAGACGGATTCGCCGTGCGAGCGGGCCTGCACATCCACCTGGGTAGGCAGGGTGGAACGCCCGCCGGATTCCTCCGGGGATTGCTCGCGCGTCAGGAGGTATTCGTGGGTTTCTGCGCGCAGGAAGTATGCCCGCTGAATAAGCCCCGTGCGCTCGCAGGCCACCGGGCTTAACGGCACGATTGCTTCCGGATCCCCCATTCGGCCACCCTTGGGAGAGCACCCAAGATCTGTTGCCATGGCGGCCAATAGGCTGGATTTTCCTATACCGTTATCACCGACGAAAATCGTCACCGGGCGGGTAAAGGAAAAACGCCTTAAATCTGCCAGGTAATCGAAGACTGGCAGGCTGCGGCGATAATCCCGCGGCATGGATTTCAGGCGGACGGCATCAACCAACATGCTTGGTACTTTAGCAGCAGCGGCGGTGCTTGGACGGGGTCTTCACGTTATCGCCGCGCTATTGCGGTTGCTAGCTCGAATGCGGACTTGAGGTGCAGGATTAACGGATCCCCGGTTGCTGCTTGGGCAATGGTCTCTGCTGGAACCGCATTTACCGCAAAGGTAATACCTAATCCCCCGCTAATAGGAAAGACTATGGCTGCGGCCACCGCCGCGGTTGTAGATAACTTATTGTTGATTGTCATCGTCTCCTCCAGTCCCTCGGTAACGCACACCTTGAATCGTTACCGTTTCGTTATGGGATAACTTTAGGGAGACGAGCTGTTAAGGCCATGCCCTCAGTCTGCCGGTTTCCTGAAACTTCATGGGGCGTTCCTCGGCTGGAATACGCCCAAGCGGCTGCCCCAGCCGATGCACAGGCTGTGGTCTAGGCAGAGTCTGGTACCGACCTAATTCGCCGGGGCGCTTTCAGCCACGATGCCATCGCTGGCTGGGATGACAATTCCTTTTTCAAAGGCGCCGATGATGGCCTTTTCATCTTCTTCATCCAGCTCGCCAGAGGCCACGGCGCTCTTTAACTCGCGCTCTAGATACTGCCGGACATCTGACTTTCCGGATTTATTCTGGATAATATCGCGCGGCACCGATTCCAGGGGAATCCCCAACGCCTTTGCCAGCGACATCACGCGATTGGCCTCTGAAGACGCATCGCTTCCTACCGCACCATTCACCTGGGCGGGCGCTTCTTCTTGCACCACTCCCCCGGCTACGGCATCTCCCACGGTCATCGTCCCTTTAGGCGGGTGATGGCGACTGGTTGCCCACGTGCCAACGACGACGGCGATACAGCCCCAGAGGTAGATAAGCTTCCTGCGGTGGGCTCCCGAAGATTTAGCCATGGTAATCCGAGTTTCCTCCGAAGAAGCCATAACCATTGCCGCGCGAGGAATTACCATTGCCGCGTTCATTCAAAATATCAATGAGCGAGCGGATCGTGGCCTCCCCAATGCGGTCGCCGCGCCCGCGCGAGCGGGAGTCCGCACCGCCCTCTCGGCCAAGGTCGTCTTGGTGATGCGGCGCGTCGAGATTCTGCCCGCCGCGGGATGCGCCTGTTTGTGGGACCGAGACCTCAATGGTCAAGGTGGTGCCATCTAATTCTAGGGCGTCATCATCACGGACTCCTGCCGCGCGAGCGGCAGAAAGCAATGCGGCCAATTCTCCAACCGTGGCGGAGTCCACATCGAGCTGCAGCTGAAATGACATAACCAAAGATCCTTTCTCTAACTTATTCCTACTCTAGGGCGCGATACTTCAAAAGTTAAGGGAATTAGCGCTGTATAGACCAAGTTATGCGGCAACTTTAAGAATGCTCGAAGGATTCCTCCTCTCCCCAAAAGACTTCATCGACCACCTTGCGTGCGTGCCGGGTCAGTTTCAGGTAGGTATCTAGGAAATCCTGGTTATCCTCCGGCGTCCAGCCGGCCGCGCCGGCTACTTGAGCCAATTGCTGGCCCGGCCCAGGCAATTGATCCACACGCTTGCCGCGCACCAGCACCAACGCGTTGCGGGCATCCGTTGCCATCAACCACGCATCCCGCAGGTCACTAGTTTGATCGGCGCTTAAGATACCGCTTTCTTCCAGCGCCTCCAGCACCGGTAAGGTTCCTGGTTGCCGCAGCTCGGGATATTCGTGCCCGTGCATCATAATCAGCAGCTGCACCGTCCACTCAATATCGGTCAGGGCCCCGCGCCCCAGCTTCGTGTGGGTGGTGCGGTCGGCCCCACGCGGCAGGCGCTCATTATCCACCCGAGCCTTCATGCGCCGGATGGCGCGAATGGTGGACTGGCTTGCACCGCTATCCGGGTAACGGTATTCATCGATCATCTCCATAAAGCGCTGGCCCACTTCCTCGTCTCCGGCGATGAAGGCCGCGCGCAGCAGCGCCTGCATTTCCCAGGCCTCGCCCCACTCGCGGTAATAGCGCTTGTAGGAGGCAATGCTGCGCACCACAGCACCCGAACGCCCCTCTGGGCGCAGGCCCAAGTCAACGTCCAAAGGCGGATCCCCAGAGGGCTTGGCAAGTCGACGGCGCAGCTTATCGACGACCCCAATGGCCCACCGCATAGCCTCGCCTTCATCGTCTGCAGCCTCAGGCTCTGCCACAAAAAGAACATCTGCATCGGAGCCGAACCCAAGCTCACGGCCACCGAGCCGACCCATACCAATAACCGCAATGCGCGCCGGCGGTTCCGCATCCTCGTGGTCCATCCGCCAAGCCCGCACCTCAGCGCGCAGGGCGGCTTCCAAGACCGCGTTCCAGATGGTCGACAGTTCTTGGCACACCTGCTCAACAGGGATGATTCCTAGGAGATCGCCACTGGCAATGCGCGCCAGCTCCACCCTGCGTAGCGAGCGCGCGACCGCCACCGCCTTATCCGGGTGCGCATGGCGCTTGCTGGAATTAACCAGCGCCTTGGACACCTGCTCCGGCTTAGTTTCGAGCAACTTGGGGCCGGTCGCGCCATCGGAAAGCTGTTTTACCGAATCCGGGGCACTGATAATAAGGTCCGCGGTAAACGGCGAGGTTCCTAGAATATGCATCAAGCGCTGGCCGACGATCCCCTCATCCCGCAGGATGCGCAGGAACCACGACTTATCGCGGGCGGCCTCAGATAGCTTGCGGTAATTGAGCAACCCCATATCCGGATCCGCGGTGTCTGCTAGCCACTCCATCAAGGTCGGCAGCAAAATTGCTTGAATGCGTGCCTTGCGGGACGTACCGGATGCCAGGGAGGTCAGGTGCTCGAAGGCGCGCACCGGTGAGCTATAGCCCAATGCCGCCAGCTGCAGCTTTGCCGCCTCGGGCGAAAGTTTCAGCTCATCGGCGGACATGGTCACCACGGAATTAAGCAGCGGGCGATAAAACAGGCGCGAGTGCAACTCAGAAATGCGCATCCTGATGCGGCGCAAATGCGCCAACATGCCCTGCACCGCAGACTTTGTGCCCTGCGGGGAGAACCCCGAAATCACCGCGAGCCAGTTCAGGCCCGCTTCATCATCGTCTGCCGGCAGCGTGTGCGTGCGGCGGAAGCGCTCCAATTGCAGGCGGTGTTCTAAAAGGCGCAAGAATTCATAGGCCTCAATGAGCTGCGTGCCATCTTCGCGGCCCACGTAGCCTGCGGAGATAAGCGCGTCGAGGGCATCCACTGTCGAAAGCGCACGCAGGGATTCATCGGAGCGACCGTGCACCAATTGCAGCAATTGCACCGCGAATTCAATATCGCGCAGCCCGCCGACGCCCAACTTGAGCTCGCGATGTTTGAGCTCATCCGGCACATTATCTAATACGCGTCGGCGCATGGCTTGGACGTCTTCCACGAAGGAATCGCGCTGCGAAGCCGTCCAGACCATCGGCCGGATTTGCTCCAGGTAATCCTCCCCCAACGGCAGGTAGCCGGTCATCGCCCGCGCCTTGAGCAGCGCCTGGAATTCCCAGGTCTCTGCCCACCGGCGGTAGTAGGTCACGTGCGAATCCAGCGTGCGCACCAACGCCCCAGACTTACCCTCCGGCCGCAGGTTCGCATCGACATCAAAAAATGTCGTCGAGCCAATCCGGTTAAACTCCGCGGCTAGCCTGGTGGCCTTGGGCGTTGCCTCGCTGCCGACGAAGATGACGTCCACATCGGAAATGTAATTGAGTTCGCCGGCACCGCACTTGCCCATCGCCATGACGGCAAGCTGCGCATCGAGCGGATCATCGCCGTAGATCTTGCGTACCGCAACGGCAAGGGAGGCGGTAAGGGCGGCATCGGCAAGCGCAGTCGTCAGCGTGGTGACCTGCCGGAAGCTTACCTCCGGCTGCGGGCGGGATTGCCCCTTGCGGGAGTGGAAGGTACCCGCCACATCGTGCGCGGCAAGCCGCATCATCAGCGTGCGGTACTGGGTCCGCATCTCCTTTTTATGCTCACCTTCGCTCGCGCGGTATGTACCCGGCGCGCTGAGATCCTCCCTCGCGGGATCGGGAGCATCGAGCTCTGCCGCAAACGTTGCCGGCTGCGCGCCGACCGTTTCAAGCAGGCTGGTGAGCATCTCTTCTGGCTCCGGCAGGGGCTTTTTCAGCTCTTCCCACAGCTCCGGGTGGGCAGCGAGGTGATCCCCAAACGCCGTCGACGCACCCAAGAGCGCAAGAAGGCGCACCCTCACTTGCTCATTGCTGCGGATTTCCGCATCGAGCTCCGGGGCCTGCTCGTAAATGCGCACGAGGTTATTAAGCGCTAAATCTGGATCACCGACCGCAGCCAGCGTCCATAAGAGGTCAACGGACTCCGGGTTATTCCATCCCAGTTGTTCTAAGTCTTGTGCGGCATGGGACCGGCTAAGGCCCAGCGACGCCGGCGACGGCACCGTGGCAGGACGCATTATTCTCCTAGAAATTCAGGTTGTTGCGCAGCTCGACTGTAGTAATTTGGCGCTGGTAATCGCGCCATTCTTCCCATTTGGCGCGCAAAAAGAACTCGAAGACGTGCTCGCCCAAGACCTCCGCCATAAATTCGGACTTTTCAAACTCGCGCAGGGCCTGATCCATGCTGGAGGGAAGATCCTTATACCCCATGGCGCGGCGTTCCCGGTGGGTGAGCTGGTGGACATCGTCTTCCGCAGGCTCGTCTAATTCGTAGCCTTCCCGGATGCCTCGCAGCCCAGCGGCGAGGATCACCGCATAGCCCAAGTATGGGTTCATAGAGGCATCGATGGACCGGATTTCCACCCGGCGCGATTCCTCCTTGGTCAGGCGGTACGTCGGCACGCGCACCAGGGCAGAACGGTTCTGCACGCCCCACGTAGCCGAACCCGGCGCTTCATTGCCAAACATCAGCCTCTTATAGGAGTTGGGCCACTGGTTGATGATGGGGCTCATTTCCGTAGAGTGCTCCAAAATTCCGGCGATGAACTGCTTGGCGGTGTGTGAGAGCGAAAATTCATCATCCGGATCGTGGAAGGCATTGGACTGGCCTTCAAAAAGGCTAAAGTGCGTATGCATTCCGGAGCCCGGGAGATCCTCAAAAGGCTTGGGCATGAACGTAGCCCGCACATTTGAATCCGTGGCTACCTGCTTAATAACCCGCCGGAAGGTCATAATATTATCCGCCATGGTCAGCACATCGGCGTGGCGGAGATCGATTTCCTGCTGGCCCGGTGCGGTTTCGTGGTGGCTAAATTCGGTGGCGATGCCGAGTGATTCCAGTGCCAGCATGGCGCGGCGGCGGAAGAGCGGCGCGGTATCGTGCGTCGCTTGGTCGAAATACCCGCCATTATCGGTGGGGACCAGGTCTGTCAGTTCCTTGCTGTGTTCCAGCAGGTAGAACTCAATTTCTGGCGAGGCCATACAGGTAAATCCATCATTGGCCGCCTCGGTAACCTGGCGGCGCAGGATATGGCGCGGATCCACCACGGAAGGCTGACCATCCGGCTGCGCAATATCGCAGAACATGCGCGCCGTTTGCAGGTCCGGCTCGTTGTCATCAAAGGGCAAAATTTGGAAGGTGGAGGGATCCGGCAGCGCAATGGTGTCCGATTCAGAGATCCGGGAAAACCCTTCTACCGAAGAGCCATCAAAGCCAATCCCCTCCTCAAAGGCGGATTCGAGTTCGGAGGGGCTCATCACTACGGATTTGAGGGCGCCCATGATATCCGTAAACCACAAGCGGATAAAGCGGATATCGCGTTCCTCAACGGTGCGTAAGACGAATTCGTGTTGGCTATTCATGCCCTAAACCTTACCGGCTCACCGCTAGGCAGTGTGCAGTTCATTAGTCAATTTCCACATGGTCAGATTCGCAGGTCGCCAGAGTATTCAGGGGGTAGCTAGCGGGGGTTAATGCAGCAGGTATGGCTTCGCGCACGTGATTTGCTAGTGGGGCAAGCGAACACCTGTACAAGCTTTCTAAAGGAAGAAACTAGTATGACCTCCCACGTTGATGAACTTTCTGCCAGCGTTATCGATGCCGTAGTGACCGCCGCCCAATACGGGTGGTCCCCGGACGATTTACGCCACATCCTTGGTTCTTATTCTTATCCCCTCATCTACCGCGCTAGCCCGCACGTACCTGCCCGCATCACCTCACCCGTGCTGCGCAAAGCGTGGTTGCAATTAGAAGCCCCGCAAGAAAACTTCATTCCCCGCGATAAAATGCGCGCCATCATGAAAGAGCTGGTGCACCTGCCACGTTTGCGCGATACCGAACTTTTAGCAGGCGGCGAGTTGAGCCAGGCTGGTGACTCTAGCGATAAGCAGGACAAAATCCGCCACAAGGTCTTGGGGCTATTACGCAAGGCAGAATCCACGTCCTTTGCAGAAGAAGCAGAGGTACTCATTTCCAAGGCGCAGTCGCTGCAGCAAAAATATCGCATCGAAGATCTCTTAACCGTTGACCAACCGCGTCTCATTTCCCACCGCGTGCACGTTCACCCGCCGTATATCAAGCATCAGGTCACCTTGTTAGGCACCAATCGCCAATGCCAATGGGTGCACCACCCTCCTCATCCACGAAAAGGGCCTTGCCTGCATCATCGGCGCGCCCGAAGACGCCGCGCACTGCGCCGACCTTTTCTCCTCCCTGAACCGCCAATGCGATTGGTACATGCGCAATAGTGAAGGGGCCGAGTTTGCAAGGGCGACACAGACCACCGCGGCCTATCGCCGCAGCTTCCGTCTTTCCTATGCCGCCCGGATCGGGGAGCTGCTGCAGCTGGCCAATGAAGACGGCATCGAAGAAAAACTCGATGAGTCTCCCTATTGCAGTCACCACGCGGAGCTCATCGCCACTCAGACGCTGCCTGCGCTCCAAGCGCGCACCGATCATGCCGAGGAAACCCGAAACCGCTTATTTCCCAACCTGACTACCTCCTCGCTATCCATGAATAGTTTGCACGGCATCACTGATGGCATCACGGCCGCGGAAAAGTCTCACTTGGGCGGGCCTGCCGCGGGCATCGATTCTTAATACCGATGGCGGGTACGCCGCGGCCTGCTCTGTCCCCTTTCAGTCCCGTGGTGTCGGCGGCTCATTTCTACCTGTGCGCACAGCAAACGCTGCGAAATTTTTCAGGCGCGTGCTGCGCGTCACGGGTAGGATCACAGGTGAAATTAATTGTTGTAAAAGCTTAAGGGTATGTGAATGTCAACACAGACTTTCCTGGAAGTAGAAGCGAAATTCGCCGTAGCAGAATCGACTCAACTACCTGAACTCACTCGACTCGAATCCGTTGACCATATTGCAGAAACGCGCCACCACGCTCTATCCGCCATTTATTACGACACGGAAGATTTACGTCTAACGCACGCCAAAATCACCTTGCGCCGCCGCACCGGCGGCAATGACGATGGCTGGCACATCAAGATCCCCAGCGGGGGTGGCCGAACCGAGATCCATGCCGAACTGGGAGAACCGGTAGACGGCAAATACGAGGTGCCCCAAGAGCTTGTAAAGCAAGTGCGCTCTATCGTTCGCCACAAAGAGTTAAGCCCCATTGCGCAGGTGGATAATAACCGCACCGAGATGCTGCTTGCGAACGAGCACAATAATCCTGTCGCGGAATTCTGCGATGACCACGTCACCGCCTTTTCTTTCCTGCCCGGCGGCCAGCAGCAATCCTGGCGCGAATGGGAAGTGGAGCTTGCCGGTGAGCTTCCAGGCACCGAAGAAGGAAGCCAGTTCATCCGCCGCGCGACTTCACTTCTCATCGGCGCTGGGGCTCGCGTTTCTTCGTCCCCGTCTAAGTTGAAGTCGGCCTTGGGAGATTCCTACAACAATGCTCCCCTACCACCAGCACTCGTAACCCCGGATGTTGATGAGGATTCCCCGGCAGCAGCGGTGATTGCAGCGCTGCAGGCTAACCGCGACAAGCTCATTGATTACGATCCGCGCGTTCGCCGCGATGAGTGGGACTCGGTGCACCAAATGCGTGTGGCCACCCGCGAGCTGCGCAGCCACCTACAGACTTTTCACGGCATCGTCGTCGGCCCACAGATTGAAAAAATCGAAGCTGACCTCAAAGAACTCGCCGGCATTTTGGGCGTAGCCCGCGATGCAGAGGTCGTAGAAGAGCGCTGGCAAGAACTCCTGGAGTCCGAGGACTCCGATACCTTAGATGCCGCCACCCGCGAACACATCTCCCGCGACATGGGTACCGCCTACCGGCGGGCGCACCGCAGGGTTATCGCCGCGCTAAATTCTGAGGAATACCTCGAATTACTCGAGTCCCTCGACCGCCTATTGGCGGATCCCCCTACGTCCGGTTCCCAGTCCACAGAAGATACCGATAGTGATGACGATTCCGCTGTTGTGGACGCGACTGAGGAAGCGGCTGGGGATACAACCGATAATTCAGTCGAAGAATCCGCACAAGCGCATGCTGCAGAGGAAAAATCGGCCGTTGAAAAGAAGACGGAAGAACCGTCTAGCGCTGGCGACGCGGAGGCCGAGGACGTCGATGCCGTGATGGCGCGCCACCTAGAAAAGGCCTATAAGAAATTGGTCAAGCGGCATAAGAAGGCCGTGGACAATTGGGATAACGCGGAGCTTTCGCTGCACGAGCGCGAGGATTATTTCCACGATATGCGCAAGGCTGCCAAGAAGCTGCGCTACGCAGCAGAGGCGGCTGGTTCAGCAACGAAGCTAAAGACCAAGCGCCTGTACAAGGCCTGCAAAAAGATGCAATCGGTCTTGGGGGATTTCCAAGACTCGGTTACCTCGCGGGATAAGTTGCTCGAGCTATCCCAGAACGCGCACCGCCGCGGGGAAGATACCTTTGGCTACGGCCTGCTGTACCAGCGCGAACGCGCCATCGGCCTTTCTGCTTTGGATGATTACAACGAGTCTTTCAAGGACATCAAGGCCGCGTTTAAGCCGCTGCGCAAGAAGCTGAAGAAGTAGCGCTGCCGCGGCACCAGCTGTGCCGCGTTAGGCCGCATAAAGGGCAGTCAGATGGTGGTTGGGAAATTAACTAGTCCCAGCCATCATCTTCCTTTTCTGCGGTATCGGCTGCCTTGGTGCGAGCGCGCGCGATTTCTATGGCGTGCTCGGCCTCTTCGCGGGTGTCGTAGGGGCCCATGCGGTTTTCCCAGCCGGATACTTTTCCTTTGCTGACTTCTTTGGTGGAGGGGTCGTAATACCATTTCTCATCTGCTGTGGTCGCCACGGTAGTCCCTTTCGTCTATATACTCTGGGCAGCACGTGTGCGCCGCCTGTTTGTGGTTGGTGCCCACACTACCCATGCACGAAAACACACGCCCGCTAGAATATGAGGGCAGTATTTCTTTTGATGCCTCCCCTGCTCTCTCACGCGGAGCGAGGGAGCCGCTTTATCGGCTACTTTGTCCATGGCGCTAGCCCGCGCCACGTAGCCGCGTGATTTTTATCCGCCGAATTGGAAAAGGAGCTTTTGCCTTCATGCCACTGTGGTCGACGCCTAAGTCCCCTATTGCTGAGCGCGTTGCACAACAACACGCCTCTATCGTGGGAACGGAGCCCACCCATGTCGCCAGCGCGCCCGCGACCTGGCCACTTATTGGCGAGCATATCGATCACTATGGGGGCATCGTCGCCGCAAGCTTGTCGGATCTCCGCGCAGCAGCGGCCGTCAGTTCGCGCACGGATGGCATCGTTTCGGTCCACTACATACCGGCTAGCGGGGAGCCTACGCACGATTCCATTAGCCTGCAGGAGGTGGCTGCGCTCGCTGCGGCCCAACAACCCACGACGGACTCTGAGGGCCAACCGGTCATCCCGCCCGCACCAGAAGGAGGGCTTGCCGCGCGCATCGGCGGCATCGTGCACACCATGGTCAACCGCCAGTTACTATCCCGGGAAACGGCTGGGGCGGATATCACCATCGTCAGCGATATCCCTGCCGATATCGGCTTAGGCGCCGCATCGGCGGCGGATGTTGCCGTTGCGCTTGCCTTAATGGGCCCAACCGATAACCTCGACGCGCCGTTGCGCGTGCGCGTTGCGGATGTCTGCACCCAAGCGGTGACCACCTTTGCTCATAAGCCTGCCCTTCGCGCGCGCCACACGGCCGCGCTGCGCAGCAGTGGTGACGGCGTGTGCATCATCGACTATGCCGATGGTTCGGTCACCCATGCGCCACAGGTGGTGGGCCAGGACGTGGTGGCCTTTGCCGTGGCGGTGCCCGGGGACGTTGCGCACGAACAGGAACAGGCAATTAGTGACATCCGCCAACGCCAGCAGTTTATTGATGATGCTTGCCATTCCTTCGGCACGGAGTCGCTGCGTTTATTGCCTGATGCACAGCAGCGAGTGGTGGAGTGGCTCAAAGCCGTACACAAGGTCTACGGCGAGGACGGTCGCCCCAGCATCAATGCGGCTACCGCGTGGATGGCATTTTATGAGGAAGAAACCACCCGTGTGGAGCACTTTGTGCGCTACCTGCGCTCACACCGCCGCAACGAGCTTTTCCCCATTGTCTTGCAATCACAGGCCTCGCTGACCAATATTTATGGCTTCGATTCCGCAGAAAAGCTCGCGGAGCTCGTCACGGTCCGCGGCGCGGTGGCCGCGCGCTCGGCGCACGCGGGACTATCTAGCGCCGTCATTGCTTATGTCCCCAGCAACCGCGCAGAAAACTTCGCGGCAGACCTAGCAGACGATGGGTTCCTGGTGGTCAAACTGGCCGCTGGCGAGCCAGCCAAGGTAGAAGGTTAAGGGCGAATGAGCCGGCCTATAAGCCGGATTCTGTCTAACCACGGCGCCCCAACAAGCGGAACGCCGCGCGGCGAACATCCATCTAGACCAACCGTTGCCAGTTGGTTCCAGCAGCTACCTTCAGGCTCGGGCGAGCAGCCTTAAAACGCCTGATCGGGCCCTGCGACGTGGCAGGGCCGTGATGCCTTGCTCCCGGCGGGGTTTACCCAGCCACCGCCATCGCTGACGGTGCTGGTGCGCTCTTAACGCACCGTTTCACCCTTACCTTGTGGTCCCAACTTGGGTGGAAGCGCAAGTGGAGCCACAAGGCGGTCTACTTTCTGTTGCACTTGCCCGCGGGTCACCCCGGGTTGCAGTTAGCAACCACCGTGCTCTGTGGAGTCCGGACTTTCCTCGGCGCCCACGTAGCAGCACCAACGCTGCCCGTTTGCGGCGACGCGATCGCCCGGCCGGCTCATTCGCGCTCCTTAGTCTAGCGCAGCCCCTCCAGGTGTCCCACATCGTTGAATCCATGCACCATAGAGCCACCGTCCCAGAACTCGACATCTGATAGCGCAGCCAGATCCAAAAACAGGTGTTGGAAGGTGGCCGGGCCCGCGTTCAAGGCTTGGCAGAGGAAGGATTTTATGGGGTTGACGTGGCTGACAATCAGCACCGTCTTGCCGCTATAGCGCCGCTGCAATTCCTTGCGGGCTGCGCGCACGCGACGGTTAACAGCCTGCAGCGATTCCCCGCCGGGGCACGGTGTGGCGGCATCGTGCAGCCATTGCTCGTGTATCTCCGGGTCGCGCTGGTGCGCTTCGGCTGCGGTCTTTCCTTCCCACTCGCCAAAGTCCACCTCGCTCAGGCCCTCTTCGGTCACCACGTCGATATCGCGGCCATGCGCGACGGCGGCCGCCGTTTCCTGGCAGCGCTTCAGCGGCGAGCACACGATGGCGTCGATGGTGGTACCGGCAAGGGCCTGTGCGGCGGCGAGCGCCTGCTTTTTACCCAGTTCAGTAAGCTCCGGATTGGCGCGCCCTGAGTATTGCTTGGCGGCAGACATTTCGGTTTGCCCATGGCGCAGCAGGATAAACCGGGTTTTATCGTCGCGCTCGCCCAGCCAGTCGGAAGGGTGCGGCGCGGAGGTATCCCACTCTTTCTCGCCCTCGACAGGCGTAGACTCACCCGGCGCGGCTGCGGACGAAGGCTCGGCGGCAGGCTCATCGGCATCGCTCTTGACGATGCCCACCTTATGCCCCGCCGCGGCCGCGTCCATCGCATCATTGGATAGGGCATCCGCCACCTTATTTTTCGCGCGCGGGACCCAGTCTAGGCTGAAGGAAGAAAACCCGTCGATATGAGTGCGGGCCTTAAGGGCCAGCTTTTGCATATCGGGGTGCTTGATTTTCCAGCGCCCGTTGATCTGTTCCACGACGAGCTTGGAATCCATATAGAACTCCACCTCGCTGGCACCTAGCTCGGAGGCTGCCTCGAGCCCGCGCAATAAGCCGTGGTATTCGGCCACGTTATTGGTGGCCTTGGTACCTACCACATAGACGATTTCGCGCAGGATGGTTGCGCCATCCGCGGCATAAACGACGGTGCCTGAACCGGCTACTCCGGGATTGCCGCGCGAGCCGCCATCGGCGTAGATGATGACCTTCATGATGCCAGGCGCACCAGGTAGGAACCGCAGTCGCTGCACTGTGGCAGCTCATCGGCAGGCGCATTGCGCACGGCGTTTTTATCGGCGGGTGGCAAGACGATGAAGCAGCCGCCGCAGGCCCGGTTGGCCTTAAACTGCGCGGCGCCAACGCCGTTTTCTTGCCGCTGCGCGTCGTATTCCTCCAGGACATCGGAGGGCAGCTGTTCGCGCAAATCCGCGATGCGCACGGCGGGATCGGGCTGGTTATCCGCGGCCTCTTGGGCGGCGTCTGCGGCTCGGCGCAGCATTTCCAGCTTGCGCTCAGAATCCGAGACGCGCGCACCGTGCACGTCCAGGTTGGAGCGCAGCGCGTGGATCTCGTTGTGGGCTTCTTGTAGCTCACTCATCAGATCCGCGATGCGGGACTTGGTGGCGTAGAGATCGTGCTCGATGTCCTTGCGCTTTTCGGTATCCAATTCGGCGCCAAGCTGGCCTTTGTCATCGCGTTCGCGCCTGCGCAGCTTGCGCTCATCGGCCTGGATGCGCAGGATTTCATTTTCCATGTCATCGACTGCCATCTGCGCGGAACCGGAGGCATCGAGCAAGCGCTTGTGTTCCTGCTGCGCCTTGTCGTACTCGACCTTTTCTGGCAGTTCCTTATCCCCGCCAATGCCTTGCGAGCGTTCCAGGTTGGCCAATTCCAGCAGTACCGGTTGTAGTTCTTGCGATAATTTCACTTATGACTCCTTTGGGTGCGCGGAGATAGTCCACGGATCAGTTCGCAGGCTAATAATTTCCGTATCTAGTTCTAATGCTGCTTCTACGATATCGCTTGCTTGCGCCGTCCAGGGAAATTCGCTGGCCCAGTGGGCTGTATCGATGACGGCTGGTCCCCCGGCGCGCAAATGCTCATCCACCGGGTGGTGGCGCAGATCGGAGGTGACATAGACATCGACGCCCAGCTTTGACGCAGCTGCCAGGAAGGAATCCCCGGCGCCGGACGAAACCGCCACGGTGCGCACAGTCTGTTCTGGGTCGCCGGCGGCCCGGATGCCCCACGCGGTCTCGGGCAGGGCATTGGCCACCTGCTGCGTAAACTCCCGCAGGGTCATCTCGCGGGGCAGCTCGCCCAAGCGCCCCAGGCCCAGCGCGGTATCAAGGTTGCCGCTTCCGGCCGTTTCCACGATGTCATAGGCGGGCACCTCATACGGGTGCGCCTCGTGCAGCGCCGCAATCAGCGTGGCCCGCAACGAGGCGGGAGCCACAAATTCCACCCGTACCTCGTCGCCGCGATGCAGCTTGCCGATGCGCCCTTCTGCAGGATCCGCGCCCTCTTCCGGTTTGAATTGGCCTGCGCCCGCGATATCGAAGGAGCAGTGAGAATAGGCGCCGATGTGGCCCGCCCCGGCATCGAAAAGCGCCTGCTTTACCTGCTCCGCACTGCCTGCAGGAATATGCACTCCCCACTTATCGATGGTCTCTGGGGCCTCCGGCACGATGGGCCGCCCCGGAGTAATGCCCACGAGTTCCGCGAGCTTATCGTTAACCCCTGGCCGGGCCTTATCGGCGTTGGTGTGGGCGGCAAAAAGCGCCACGCCATTTTTAATCAGGGCATGGACAACCTTGCCCTTGGGCGTATCGGCCGCCACTGATTCCACGCCGCGCAGTAGCAGCGGGTGGTGGACTACCAACATATCCGCGCCGAGCTCAACCGCGCGGTCCGCAACCTCTTGCGTGCAATCTAAAGCAAAGGCAACGGTGCGCACCTCGTCTGCGGGATCGCCGCAAATAAGGCCTACGGCATCCCACTTTTCGGCCAAATGGGGCGGATAGGCCTTGTCCAAAACGCGGCGCACATCGCCCACTCGCACAGCAGACATGGGGATACTCCTTTATGCTCGATTCTTGTAAATTACGCTAGTGCTATATCCTGTCTCCCGCACTACAGTACTATCTGCGCAAAGGGTTTTCGCATGACTGAATCTTCTTCTCACTCGGGTCTCTACCTCGTCTTTGTGTGCACCGGCAATATTTGCCGCTCGCCCATGGCCGAAATCATCGTTCGCGATGAAATGGAAGATGACATGCTCGATCTCCTCGCCACCGTGGATTCCTGCGGGCTCGGCGGCTGGCACGTGGGGCAAGGCGCGGATGAGCGGGCCGTGGCGGAGCTGCGCCGCGCCGGACACGATGGGGCCTCCCACCGTGCATCCAAATTGGGCGAAGAGCACATGGACGCCGATCTCTTCATCGCGATGGACTCCGGGCACTATGATTCGCTCATCGATCTGGGCATCGAGCCTGCCAAGGTCCGGCTGATGCGCAGCTTCGATCCCAATTCTCCGGAAGGCGCAGAGGTCGCAGACCCCTACTACGGCACCGAAGAAGACTTCGAAACCGCGCGCAAGAATATCGAAGCCGCCGTCCCCGGCCTGCTGGATTGGATTCGCGAAAACCACGACTAGACTTGGGGGCATGCTAAAAACGTTCCTCAAGCCTGGCTGGGTGCTCATGCTGCTTTTCGTGGTGGCATTTTCCTACCTGGCCTTTAGTGTCCTTGCCCCATGGCAATTGGGAAAGGACGATGACATTGTGGAACGCAATGAAAACATCACCCACGCCTACGAAGCCGATCCGCAGCCGATTGACCAGGTCGTGGACGCGGATGGAGCCATCTCTGGCGATGAATGGTCCCGCACCACTCTGAAGGGCCACTACCTGCCCGAGGATGAGGTGCTGCTTCGCCTGCGCCCCGCCGGTTCCGGCCCGTCCTATCAGTCCTTGGTTCCTTTCCGCACCGATGCGGGCCTGACCATGCTGGTTAACCGCGGTTGGGTCAGCGCTGAGGAGGGCAATGCGGTGCCGGATATTCCGCCTGCCCCCTCCGAAGAGATAACGATTACCGGCATGGTGCGCTCGAATGAGGCCGAGCACAAAACCGCCCCCATCACGCAGGAGGGCTACCAGCAAGTCTATTCCATCCACACCGAGCAGGTGGGCTCGCTTATCGGTGCTGACTTAGGCCAAGACTATATCCAGCTCTCCGAGGATCAGCCGGGCGTGCTCAACGCCATGCCCGTCCCACAACTCGATCGCGGCAACCACCTTTCCTACGGCTACCAGTGGATTGCCTTTGGCATCATGGCCCCACTGGGTTTGGGATACTTTATTTGGTCCGAGATCCGCGAGCGCCGCCGCCTGCGCGAAGAAGAAGCCGCCATGCAGGCCCTCAATGCGGACGCAGAATCGCTTGCCGATGCCCCCGCCTCCAGCCCCTCCGCCCACGGCGAGCCTGGAACCGAGGCTGCTACCACCGCCGCTGCCGAAGCCGATACCGCATCTCACGCCGCGGCGCTGCGCAACCGCTCCCGCTACGGCGATTCCAAGCCGGATCACTATGCCAAGCTGAAAAAGCGCCGCCGCGAGCGCTACTAACTTTCCTAGCCCTCCTGACCTGCTTTCGATTTTGTAGTGCTGGCAGACCGGTCCCACATGAGTAATGCGAAGCCTACTGCGATCCAGACCGCGAATACCCACCACGCGTGTCCTGCGCCTTGACCATCAAAATAGGACAAGGAACGAACGAGGTACCCCGTTGCGCCAATGGATGTAGCCCAGCCAGCAGGGAGCAACCATGGTCCGGTGGCTAGGCCCGAGAGTGGGTTGCCAAGGAAGATAGTAAACACCGCGCCAATTCCCACACCTGCGGTACCGATCACCGCAGCTAGGCCTGCCGTGAGCAATGAAGTGGAAAGAATACCCAGCGCGATGGCCAACCATTCCATACCAAAATTGAAGTGCCCCGAGTTTGAGAGTGTCTAATGGTTTGTGTGTAGGTTCCCAACCTGCATAAGGAGATAAGCCGAGCAGGGACCTTCCGTTAGTAGACATTTGACTCGGCAACTACTTCATCAGAATCGGGACCAAACAAAACAATTCTTTGTTCTATGGAGCTAGCAACTACTTCAAAAAGTCGCGCAGCCGCTCCAGTATCAGTTTGTTCATAAACATCGACAACCGTTTCATATTCGTCGATATCTGGTTTCAAATCCCAAAACGCAGTTACATAAGCACCACTAGGAGTGTTAAATCTGTAAGTTTCCTGGGAATCATCATCAGATTTTAGGTTAAGGCACTCTCCAGCTGTATCGAGAATCTTAATTACTCTAGCCAGCCGAGCATCAGTAACAAAAGCTATACTTTCCGCCACGTTTCCGTTTCACCGCCTTATTATCCTGTGAAACAGTAATTATTTCCTAAACGCGATCATACGGTCCTGACCCCGGAAAGTGGACACACCAAGCAGCACAAGCCACCAACGGCCATGGAGACGACCGACCAGCATGTTTCAACAGCGGCATCGACTCTAGCTACAACCACTCTATGGGAATATACAAAGGTCACATGCTCTAAACCACACACCCCACCAACACAAAATGTCATTTAGGCCGGATGCCGCATGGTTGTAGTAAAAATATTAAAGACCCCCTCTTCGATTTCTCGAAAAGCGGGGTCTAATTTGGTGCGGCCTGAGGGGATCGAACCCCCGACCTATTGGGTGTAAACCAATTGCTCTTCCAGCTGAGCTAAAGCCGCATGCGCCCTTGCGCTGTTATGTACAGTAGCGCAGGATTGTGAAGCTACACAAATCAGCTGGTGAAAGCTATTTTTTGGTGTAACCGCGCGGTACCAGGCAGGAACCTTGCCACTCGCCCAAGCGCTCAGCTTTGGTCTGCACCAAGCCGGCGAGCTGTGCCGATTCAGAAATGAGACCAGGCTCAATAGTGCCAGGCTTGCCAGCGCCTGGGGTCAGCAACCATACGGAACCGTTATCCGCGAGCGGGCGGATGGCATCCACCAAGCCGTCCACGAGGTCGCCGTCTTCCTCGCGCCACCAAAGAAGGACTACATCGCACAGCTCATCATTTTCCTCTTCGAGGAAATCCTCACCGAGTACGGCTTCGATAGATTCAGAGATTGTGGTGTCACAATCCTCGTCCCAACCAAGCTCTAGAGCGATTTGCCCTTCCTTGATTCCGAGCTTGACTGCAGCGTCAGCCACTATGCATTTCCTTCCTTATTCGGTGAATTCTTGCTCACGCCCGGCCCGCGCTTGGCGGAGAGGGCGTGTGTTATTACATGTAGTTTAACGTCCCAGGGCGTCTTTTACTTGCTATAGCACTCCTTTCCCCCAATTTGCAGGCCCTTTTCTGCTCACACCGGCGCCTGTTTTGTGGGAGAACTAGCGCCGTTTAGGGGCCTACTACCCACGTTTGCACGCCGAGCTAGGAAAGCAAACCGCAGGTTATAGGGGGTGCATCGGAAAGCGCGGCGTTTTATCCGGCCTAGACTCCCACTCGCGATCTGGGAACGCGTATCGTAGGGGATAAACTCTGCAGACCCTTAATTAGGAGGTTTACATGGCCGAGAAGGACCCCGCCAAGGGCGATTCCAACTTCCCGCTTATCCGCGATGGTGTTGCATCGTACCTTCACGACAGCGACCCAGAAGAAACTCGCGAGTGGATGGATTCCCTCGATGGTCTGCTGGACCATTCTGACCAAGAACGCGCACGCTACCTGATGCTGCGCCTTCTGGAGCGCGCCACCGCCAAGCGCGTGGAGCTTCCCTCGTTGACGTCGACGGACTTCGTCAACACCATCCCCACCAACATGGAGCCGGAATTTCCTGGCGATGAAGAACTAGAAAAGCGCTACCGCCGTTGGATCCGCTGGAACGCTGCCATCATGGTGCACCGCGCGCAGCGCCCCGGCATCGGCGTGGGCGGCCACATCTCCACCTACGCGGGTGCCGCCCCGTTGTACGAAGTCGGCCTCAACCACTTCTTCAAGGGTAAGGACGATCCTTCAGGCGGCGACCAGGTCTTCTTCCAGGGACATGCCTCCCCGGGCATGTACGCCCGCGCTTACATGGAAGGTCGCCTTTCTGAGGAAGACCTCGATGGCTTCCGCCAGGAAGTCTCCCTTGGTGAAGGCAAGGGTCTGCCCTCCTACCCGCACCCGCGCCTGATGCCATGGTTCTGGGAGTTTCCCACCGTGTCCATGGGCATTGGCCCGATGAACGCCATTTACCAGGCACGCTTTAATAAGTACCTGGAAACCCGCGGTATCAAGGACACCTCCAAGCAGCACGTTTGGGCTTTCTTGGGCGATGGCGAAATGGACGAGCCAGAATCCCGCGGCCTGCTGCAAACCGCTGCTCTGTACGAGCTGGATAACCTCACCTTCGTCATTAACTGCAACCTGCAGCGCCTCGACGGTCCAGTGCGCGGTAATACCCAGATCATCCAGGAGCTGGAGTCCTTCTTCCGCGGCGCCGGCTGGGACGTTATCAAGGTCATTTGGGGCCGCGGCTGGGACAAGCTGCTGGAAAAGGACACCGAAGGTGCCCTCGTCAACATCATGAATACCACCTCTGATGGCGACTACCAGACCTTCAAGGCCAATGACGGCGCTTATGTGCGCGAGCACTTCTTCGGCCGCGATGAGCGCACCGCAAAGCTGGTAGAAGACTTCTCCGATGACGAGATTTGGGCACTGCGCCGCGGCGGCCACGACTATCGCAAGGTCTACGCAGCGTACGCCCGAGCCCTGGAGAACAAGGGTTCCGGCAAGCCGACCGTCATCTTGGCCCACACCATTAAGGGCTACGGCTTGGGTCACAACTTCGAGGGCCGCAACGCTACCCACCAGATGAAGAAGCTGACGCTGGAGGATCTCAAGAACTTCCGCGATAAGCAGGAAATCCCCTTCTCCGATGAAGAGCTGGAAAAGGATCCCTACCTGCCGCCGTACTACCACCCGGGCAAGGATTCCCCGGAGATCAAGTACATGCTGGAGCGCCGTAAAGAGCTCGGCGGCTTCCTGCCCGAGCGTCGCACGGACTTCACCCCATTGGAAGCACCTTCCTTGGACAAGCTGCGCTCCGTGCGCAAGGGCTCTGGCAAGCAAGAAGTCGCTACCACCATGGCCTTGGTGCGCACCTTCAAGGAGGTCATGCGCAATAAGGAACTGGGCAAGCGCATCGTGCCCATCATCCCGGATGAGGCTCGTACCTTCGGCATGGACTCCTGGTTCCCCACCATGAAGATCTGGAACCCGCGCGGCCAGAACTACGTGCCGGTGGACCACGACCTGATGTTGTCCTACCGCGAGGCCACCGATGGCCAAATTATGCACGAGGGCATTTCTGAGGCCGGTGCGGCAGCATCCTTTACCGCCGCCGCTACCTCGTATGCCACCCAGGGCGAAGCCATGATCCCGCTGTACATCTTCTACTCGATGTTCGGCTTCCAGCGCACTGGCGATGCCTTCTGGGCCGCCGGCGACCAGATGGGCCGCGGCTTCATCATCGGCGCTACCGCCGGCCGCACCACCCTGACCGGTGAGGGCCTGCAGCACATGGATGGCCACTCCCCTGTCTTGGCAGCCACCAACCCTGCGGTCATTTCTTATGACCCGGCCTTCGGTTTTGAGGTTGCACACCTGGTAGCGCGCGGTATCGAGCGCATGTACGGCGAGGACAATGAGCCGGTCATGTACTACCTCACCGTGTACAACGAGCCAGTCCACCAGCCGGCCGAGCCGGAAAACTTGGATGTGGAGGGCCTGCACAAGGGCATCTACCACTTCAATACTGCCGAGAACGGCTCCACCCCGGCCAATATCCTGGCTTCGGGTGTTGGCGTGCACGAGGCTCTTCGCGCACAGGAGATGCTGGCTGAGGATTACGATGTCAAGGCTTCGCTATTCTCCGTGACCTCTTGGAACGAGTTGGCCCGCGACGGTGCCCGCCGCAATAAGGAAGCGCTGCGCAAGGGCGAAGAGCCTTCCGAGGCATTCGCTACCTCCCAGCTCAAGGACTTCGAGGGCCCATTCGTTGGTGTCTCGGACTTCACCACCGAGCTGCAGGAGCAGATTCGCCCCTACGTCCCAGGTACCTACATCACCTTGGGCGCAGACGGCTTCGGCTTCTCCGATACGCGCGAGGGTGCCCGCCGCTTCTTCAACAATGACGCGGAATCCATCGTCGTCGCAGTGCTCGATGGCCTTGCCCGCGATGGCAAGATTGAGCGCTCCGTCGTAGAAAAGGCGGCCTCCGAGCTGAAGTTGGACGACCCAACTGCACCTAATAGCGGCGAGTAATATCGCCCGCACCTCCACAATGGAGATGTAGCTCAGGCGCTTCCGGCTTAATGCTGGAAGCGCCTGAATTGTTTTTCGCCCCATCCCCCCTAACCAGTACCGCGTGAGCCTATTTCTCCTATGTCACGCACCAATCGCTACTACACTGGTCATTATGGCAAATGACCTCAGTGCCCAATTGCAGGCAAAGTTTCAGGGTTCTGACCCAGATAAGGACCACGACCCGGATCGGGATACGCTGGGCGAGCTCATCGCCCTCATCGTCAAAGTCACCGATACCGAGGCCGAACTTGGCAAAGACACCGCGCTTTCTGATGTCGGCGTTGAATCCCTAGAGCTTATAGAGCTCACCGTGCGTGCAGAAGAGCTCTTTAAGGTGCGACTTACTGAGGAAACAATGCTTAACTGCGAGACCATCGGCGATATCGCTGACTATTTGGAGGACCACCAATGATTTCTTACCTATCCGATATGGACGGCGTACTCATCAAGGAAGGGGAAATGATCCCCGGCGCCGATAAATTCATACAGGCGCTGAAGGATAACGATATTGAGTACATGGTGCTCACTAATAACTCCATGTCCACCCCGCGCGACTTGGCAGCGCGGCTGCGTAATACCGGACTGGATATTCCGGCCGAGCGCATCTGGACCTCTGCCACGGCGACGGCAAACTTCTTGGCCACCCAGGCCAGCTCCAGCAAGGCCTACGTCGTGGGAGAGTCCGGCCTGACCACCGCGCTGCACGAGGCCGGTTGGATCCTCACCAATGATGACGCCGATTTCGTGGTCCTTGGTGAAACCCGCACCTACTCCTTTGAGGCAATTACCACCGCTATCAACCTCATCCGCAATGGCGCCCGCTTCATCGCCACCAACCCGGACGTTACGGGCCCTGCTCCCGAAGGTGTGCTCCCAGCAACTGGCGCGGTAGCAGCATTGATCACCGCCGCTACCAACCGGGAGCCCTACTACGTGGGAAAGCCCAACCCTGTCATGATGCGCTCGGCCCTCAATCACATCGGCGCACACTCTGAAAACACCATCATGATTGGTGATCGCATGGATACCGATGTCAAGGCGGGCCTAGAGGCCGGTATGCGCTCCATTTTGGTGCGCTCCGGCATTTCCGATGACCGCGAGATCTCCCGCTACCCGTATCGCCCCACCGCCGTGTTTAAGTCTGTTGCGGAAATTCCCGATAAGATCATGGATCCTTTCGCCGACGAGGAATCCTAAACGGCACCCCGCCGCGCGACCTAGCTCGTGCGGCTCGGCTCACATGGCCGCGCTCGAGCCGATTCGCTCGAGCGCTTTAGCTAAAACGCACGGTGGCGCTAAAACCATAGCGTTGCGCAAGATAGCACACCGAACTCTCGAGCGCGGCAAGCTCCGCCTCGGTTCCGGTGAGCACCTGATGGCAGCCAATGCCGATGCCGGAATCAATCTCCGGCCCCATGGCCTCACCTCGCACGAGTGCCTCCATAGAGATCTCATCGCGGTACCACCGAGTACACCACTGGGCGGTCAGCGGGTCATCGCCTGGGACGATGAACTCCGATTCGGTGCGAATGCACCGATCCATGGCGCGCTCTACTTCCGGGCGCAGCGCACGCGGCATCCCAGAAATTTTCAGCACACCAGTGACCACGACGGCCGCGCCGTTGCGGCTGGGCCACGTGTAGTTGGAGGCCGGTTGATCAACCGGCACTGTATTGACGCAAGTATTCATAGCCGATATCTCCCTCGACAAATCACCACTGCGAACCACACGCATGGCATGCGGCGCAGTGCAAGACGAGCTTCGTCTTCCCCAACGAACTGTCATTTGCGTCTGCACCCAATTTTCCTGCGTCACACCACCCTCTACAACCCTCAACTTTCACTTCAACCCCCAAGTTCTAAACCTCAACCCAAAGTCCAGACTGTGATTAAAGTGACTAAAGAAATTGAAGTTACAACAGTGGAATTTGAGAGATTTACCCCCTCAAACCATTCGCCCCGAAGCGACTTCCTGACAGAATCCGTTCACACGGCAGGTACCAGCAGAAACGCTTACCCAATAGCGCTCATCCCCTGAAACCTCGGCCGAAAACTGCCCCAATCCCGATAGAAGCGAAGCCCTCCAAAAAGCCCCGGGGCGTAAACCCACAGCGGGGGTAGCTAGCTGTCCCACCCCACCCCCACACCCAGCCTTATAGAAAACGCGCAAGCCGCAGCGGATAGTCGATATACATTTATTTGTAACTAAGAAACAGTTTGACACCGTCCACCCACGCTGCCTATACTGAGATAAATTCAAACAATCCGGTTTGAGTGCACCCCTACAGAAAGGTACAACCATGCCTGACATGCCTGAAACGTATTCTTCGTCCGATTTCGGCTTCGATCTTCTGAGCGCCTTTGACGGCTTCTTCACCCAAATCGCCATGATCCTAGAGAAGATCGTCGGCCAATCCCTGTTCTAAATAGAGCAGCTTTAAGCTCCCCACTCCACTGGAATGGGGAGCTTTTCCCGTTTTCCTATTAAGGAAAACTGCGAAGAAGCCTCTTATAGCGCCTGCCAGATCTTCGTATTGGTTTCATTCCACAGCGGCTTTGCCCAATCGCCAAAATCTCGGTCCGTTAATGCCACCATGGCGTAGTCGCCGGCCAGCCAGAGGTAGGTTCCGAACATGCCGAAGTGCCCAGTGGCATCGGCAGGCAGTGCTCCCATCCAGTGGTCTTTCTCGCCACGGATCTCAAATCCAAGCCCCCAGGTGCAATCCTTAAAGCTCCCGTAACCGGGCACAATGCCGCGCAAACCAGCAAAGTGAACGCGGCGCATATCGGCCACGGTGCTGGGGTGCAAGAGCTGCGGGTCGTGGACCTCGGCAGCAAATGCAGCGAGATCCTCCACAGTAGAAACCAAGCCGTGCCCAGCCGAGCCCTCTAAGCGGGTGGAGGACATTCCAAGCGGCTCGCACACGCCTTCGCGCAGGTACTCTGCAAACTCGATGCCGGTGGCTTCTTCTACGATCTCTGCCGCCCATTCATATCCAGCAGAGGAATAGATGCGCCGCTCTCCCACTGGTTTTTGTTGTTCACGCGAATCGAACTTCACGCCCGAGGCGTGCGCGAGCAAATGCTCGAGGGTAGAACCTTCCGGACCGGCGGGCTGCTTCAAATCCACCGCACCTTCTTCCACGGCCATCATCACCGCGTACGCCGATACCAGCTTGGTAACTGAGGCAACCGGAAATTGGCGCGAAGTATCTCCTACCGTATCTATCGACTCACCGCTGTGGATCAACGCTCCAGCCACGGTATCTACGGGCCATTGACTTATCTGCTGCAACTCGCTCATGGCTTCCAGCCTACTGTGCTCTAGGCCTCAGAATAAGGCGTGCCTACCGACGCGGAGGTAAACCCGTGGTTACTGATTGAGGAATTTCTGGTGTAATGCGGCCTGAGCGGTTGCAGGCCTTTTCAATCTTAGAAAACTTATGAATATGACTAGCAGAAACCACAGCACGCAATCAGAGATGTCTCATGTCAACCGCCGCAAATTCCTCCAAACCAGCGGCACCGTCGGCGCCGCCCTGGCGCTGACCACCACTGCCAGCACGGCCAACGCCAGCACTGCTCATGCACAAAGCAGTCTCTCCTCGCGCCCAGAACCACACATGGTAGAGCCCACGCTCGGGGAACGCCCCTTCCTGCACGGGGTAGCCTCGGGAGATCCCATTCCAGATTCCGTTGTTTTGTGGACACGCGTGACCCCAGATGCAGATGCGATGCCTGGCTCCGGTGCGGGCGCGCCTACCACCGTGGAATGGGAAATTGCGCGGGATGAGGAGTTTAGGGACATCGTCAAGCACGGCGAAGTCACCACCGATCCTGCGCAGGATCACACCGTCCACGTGGATCCTCACGGCCTCGAACCAGAAAGCGTGTATTACTTCCGCTTTCATGCCCAAGATAAAATCTCCCCCGTAGGTCGCACCAAAACCGCACCGGCGGTTACGGCATCCCCAGAGGAGCTAACCTTTGGTGTGGCCAGCTGTGCCAACTGGGAGTCCGGTTTCTTTCAAGCCTATGGTGATATCGCAAAGCGCGGACGAGCCGGGCAACTAGATTATATGGTCTTTCTAGGAGACTATATTTACGAATACCCACAGCGCGAGTACGCCGGTTTCGGTCCAGTGCGCCTGCACCACCCAGCGCATGAGATTACGACGCTGGAAGATTATCGCACGCGCCTTGGCCGCTACCGCACCGATGAAAATCTCCAAGCGGCGCATGCTGCCCTGCCGTGGATCGCGGTCTGGGATGACCACGAAACCGCAGATAATTCTTGGAGGGACGGCGCCCATAACCACACGGAGGGGAAAGAAGGCGCGTGGATCGATCGCCGCAACGCCGCGATGCAGGCCTACTTTGAATGGATGCCGGTACGGGCAAGCAATCCTTCCAATGATGGCCATCTCTACCGGTGCTTGACCTTTGGCGATCTCGTGGAACTGACCATGATGGATCTGCGCACGTACCGCGATAAACAGATACTCTTTGGACCTGCCAGGATGGCCTCGGAGGGGCGAAGCATGCTCGGTTCGGAGCAGTACGACTGGCTGGTCAACAAGATCGATACCTCCGCCGCCGCGTGGAATATGCTGGGCAACTCCGTCATGTTCTCCCCCATGAACCTGGCTACCCTGCAGCGCGACGATAAGCTAGCACCCGTATCATCCTCACTGTCATCCAATATCACCGGCATTCCCGTCAATGGCGACCAATGGGATGGATACTCGGCAGAACGCCGGATGCTTATCGATGCCCTTGCGAAGCACGACTCCCACGCCCTCTTTGTTACCGGCGATATCCACTCCGAATGGGCGCATAATATCAGCAAGGATGGGCACATCTTCGGGGCCGAAATGGTGTGCTCATCTGTCTCCGCGCCCAATGTCAACGAACAGCTTCACTTACCCGAGGACAACGAGCTTTCCAAGTTGGCAGAGAGGTTCCTTTTGGAGGCAAACCCTCATACACGCCACGTAAACCTCGATCACCACGGATATAGCTACGTCACCATCCGCCCGGATTCTGCGGAAATGCACTGGCTGCGCGTTGAGGATCTCCTCAATCCCGCCGCACCAGTAAACGAAGCCGTCACGCTGACATGGCGCCCGGATCAGGGATTCAATTCTTAATTATTAGCGGGCAGTTGTTAACGCTCGCTGGGTGCACGTTCGATATAGAGAGTGAAAGATCCTCTCTGGGATATTTCACTCTCTATCACTCGCGCTCTCCCCCCTACCTGCCGCGGACTACGGGTTAGTCCGCGGCAGTTTCATAATCAATGTAGCCGCGCTCGCCGCCGACGTAGAACGTGGCCTGATCTGGCTCATTAAGGGCCAGACCTTCTTCCCACCGGCGTACCAAGTCCGGATTAGCAATGAGCTGTCGACCCACGACAACGGCATCCACGTGGTCCAATTCCAGCTCGCGCTCGGCATCTTCCTTAGTGGTGACAGTACCGAAACCATCATTCATCAAGACCTTGGTCTCGCCATTGGCACGAGCCTTCTTTGCCAAGGCCGAGATGAGTTCGCCTTCCGGCTCGGCGTGCAGGAAGGAGACATACGCCAAGTTCAGCGGGGCGATAGCGTCCAAAAGGCCGCCGTAGGTGGCCAGCATATCCGCTTCGTCATCTTCAACAATGCCTTGTACAACGTGGGCTGGGGAGAAGCGCACGCCCACGCGGTCAGCACCGATTTCATCCACGACAGCACGAATAACCATCTCTGGCAGGCGCCACCGGTTTTCTGGGCTGCCACCAAATTCATCGTCGCGCTGGTTGGCAGATGGTGCCATGAATTCGTGCAGCAGGTAGCCATTCGCATTGTGGATTTCTACACCATCAACGCCCGCGTCGACGGCCCGGCGTGCGGCAGCACGGAATTCCTCAACGATGCGCGGGAGCTCATCGGCTTCTAGTGCGCGCGGCACCGGTGCATCCATCTTGCCGGCAAAGCCGCGAACCTGGCCGTCCCAATCCAGGGCGCTCGGGGCCTCTGCCTGGGCGCCATCAATGAGATCCGGGTGGCTGGTACGGCCGCCGTGCATGATCTGCATGAACAGCACGCCGCCCTTGTTATGTACTTCGTCAGCTACCTCGCGCCAACCAGCGGCTTGCTCGTCATCGACGATGCCCGCCTGACCAGGGAACGCGCGGTTGGTCCATGCGGGGAAGGTTCCCTCGGTCACGACGAGACCGGCGCTAGCGCGCTGGGAATAGTACTTTTTGTGTAGCTCGCTGGGTACACCACTGTGACCTGCACGCTGACGAGTCAGCGGCGCCATGGTCACGCGGTTGTTCAACGTATAACGGCCAAGTTCCAAAGATGTAAATAATGATGTCATGTCTACTGAAACAGCCCGTGGTTTAAATTTGTTCCACCTTTCGCCGCATTTCCTATAAGTCCGCAGTTAGATACCGGTTTAAGTGCTAAAGTTTTCACAATTCACACCGTCGATTGCTACCAGTTTTTATGATGATGAAACGCCACACTTCCTTAATGCTTGCCGCCTTGTCCCTCACCATGCTCAGCGCCTGCGGTACCTCCGATGATTCTGATTCTGCCGATCCCGAACCTGCCTTTGTGCCCAGCGACGCTTCCACGGCTCCTACGACCGTGACGGAAACCCTGGAGAATACTCCAGACTCCACCGAGGAAAAGGGCGATAAGGAAGGCGACGAGCATGGCGATGCCGGCTCGGATGATGACGCTCCCCCTGCTGGAAATCACACGCTTTACGCCGGAAAAATTGGCGGCGACTGCGGATATACCAACCAGGGAGACACCATCCACGCAGGCGAACATACATCCTGCGAATTTACCGGCCCCATTTTTGATGAAGCGCTCAAGCACACTTATACATTCCAGCAGCGCGATCCGAGAGCCAACGGCGCGTATAGCACCGAAATTTCCGTCGCCAGCCCTATCACCGGTAAGACCTATGACCTTCGCTGTTCAATTGGATCAGATCGCCGCGGACTCATCTGCGGGAAAGACGGAGACAATAGCTTAAGTGTCATATACCGAGCCGAGGAACTCGATCGCTTCTGGACGGACCGCCTCGACGTAGTCGACGGCTCCCACTAGCATCTAGTGGGGTTCTGAAGGAATCGTGGTCTGTTGGCTATCCGCCGCCCCGCTATTTCCGTCTGCGCCGGAGTCTCCGTCGCCATTCCCTTGGCCATCGCCAGCATCGCCGTTTGAGTCAGCGGGCCCATCCTGACCGCTGCCGTGCCCGTCCCCGGAATTAGGCGTGGAGTTGGGCGCCTGGCTGGGATAGCTAGGAACGGTCGGCGTATTGGTGGTCGTTGGTGTTGAATCTGCGTCCGTCGGTTCCGTTGGGGTACCGGTAGTTAGAGGATCTTCTGTAGGCACAGGCTCTTCAGATTCCGATGGTGTTTCGGAGGAAGATTGCGTATCGCGATCCTTCCAATAGTCCGGCGACAGCCAGCCGGCTTCCCCTTCCTCTGGGTTGCTTGCCGCGAGGATGAGCAGGCCAACGACAAGCAGGGCCGCCACGAGGCCGGTGGTGGAGGCGCGCACGCGCCCGCCGATGGTGGCAATCTTTTGGAATTGGGTACTGGTCTGAATCGTGCGCCAGATCTTTCGGCGCGATTCCTCGTCGCCTTCTGCGGCATCTTCGCCCGCTTCGGCCGTGACTGCTTGTTCATCGACCTTGGTCTCAGCACGATCGACTTCTTCTGGGACCAATTCCTCTTCCGCCGTGGGGTCATCTACTGGCGTATCGGGGCGGGAGCCTTCCCCAGCGTCCAAGGCGTCTTTGGCCGACTGCGCCGCGGCATGCTTTGGGTCCGCAGGTTTCTTCTTTTTCTGTTCCTGCAGCTCATCAAAGTCGATGGCGGAGCCGTAGTGGTCCCAGAATTCCGAGAGCAGCGACGAGCGGATGGCGCGCTCCACGGACCACTGGCGGGCGGGATTCACCGTCACCATGATGCGGTAACCCACCTGCCACGGCTGGCCGGCAACCTGCGGGCTGACCAATTGGGTGGCGGGAAGGACCGTGAGCTCGCCGGCGACGTCGACGGAGATCTCTGGGGCTTTAATGGCGTGCTGCGAAATCTCTTTGACGCGGCTCGTAATCTCCGGCAGGGACTCGCCCTCATGCACTGGGACATTGATATTGACCACCGCGCGGGACCATTCCTTGGAATAGTTGGTCACCACGCCGGCGGAGCTATTGGGGATGGTCACCAACTCACCGCTAGGGGTGCGCACCTTCGTGGTGCGCAGGGTCAGCGTCACCACATCGCCTTCTACCCCAGGAATGCCGGCAAAGGAGACGTAGTCTCCCACGCCGAACTGCTTTTCCGTGAGGATGAAAAATCCGGAGAGGAAATCCGAAATCACGGACTGGGCACCAAAACCAACCGCAGCAGACACTATCGTCGCAGGCACCGCGGCGCCCAGCGCCGGAACTCCGAGATTAGTCAGCGCGGCCGCGACCAATAGGAAGTACGCCACCGCTTGGACGATGTAGACCAATGCGCCGGTCAGAGCCAACCGCGCCTTCGTGGATTCTTCTTGCTCATCCAAATTATGTTCGATAATCCGGATGGCTAGGCGCCCCATGCGGGGCAAAAGAATGCCGATAATCACGAATGCGATGAGCGGCAAGCCGTGGTCAACAATGAGGCCCCACAGCTCAAAAAAGTAATACCTCAAGTTCATGGTTCAAGGATATGGCACCTAGCTGAGAAATTGATGCCAGTTTTCTGCCAGAAGTAAGAAGGAAGGAGTCGGAAGATGGGGCATCAGCAAGCAGATGCCCCGGGGCCTAGTCGCGCGATTGGTAGCGGTCCATCAGGCGATCAATCAGCTCATCAGTAAGCTTGTCATCTTCCAAAATCGTATCGAGCAGCCGCTGGGATTCCTCGCTGGAGGTCTGCTCCTCTTCCTCATAGGAATCGCCGCTAAAGTCCACGCCAAAGTCCATGTCCTCGGACTCCGCTGGCGCCGAGCTGAACTGATCGACGTCTGATTCGAAGGACTGCAAAAACTCGCTGGCCTCTTCCGCCGCATCCTGGCGGCGCTTGCCGGAACGCACTTCCTTTTCGATGCGCCGCTGCAGCGCCTCTTCCATCTGCCGGTGGCGCCAGGAGCGCACGCGGTGCGGCTCCAGCTTGCGCCCGACCGCGCGGCTCTTGTTCTCAGCCTTCTTCGCCAGCACCTTAACCTGCGCAGCCGTATCATTAATCGGCGCCCACTCCTGGTTCGCGGGCACGCGCCAACCGGCCCAAATACCCAGCAGCGCCAAGAAAATGGACACCAACGGTCCCACGATCATGCCGACGGCCAACATATCGAAGTGGTTGCCCACCAACACGATCACGGTGCAGGCGATGGCCGGAATCACCGTCGGCTGATTATCGCCAAAGACGGCGGGCTCGCGCCCCATGGCGATATCGCGAATCATGGAACCGCCTGTAGCGGTAAACACGCCCATCATGATGCACGGAATCGGCGGCAGACCATAGGTAATGGCCTTCACGGCGCCGGTACCGGCCCACAGGCCAGAAACCACGGCATCACCATGCGCCTGGATATAATCCCAGGTCTTGCCTTTGAAGTAGACAAAGCGCGCAATCAACGCGCCAGTAAACGCCAGGTAGAGGTACTCCGGCTCGCTCATCGCCGCCACGGTGCCGCGATTAATAAGCACATCGCGCACCATGCCCCCGCCCAGGGAAGAAAACATCGCAATGAAGAAAAACCCGATGATGTCATACCCGCGCTTGCGCGCAATGGTGCCGCCGATAATTCCCATCAGCAATACACCGCTGACATCGGACCAGCGATAGAGGGACTCAATGAGCGGATCTACTTCTGTCATGCCATTTATTAGACTGCACTGCTCACCCACGCGCAATTCGCCTGCCCACATGCGCTGCGGTGCTACACTTTTCCTGTTCTAATGCCCCTTCTATCTCTTCCTACATTCCGCATGAAAAAGATTCTCTCTCTTGCCGGCATTCCTGCTGGTTGGGGGCTCGTCCACCCCCGCTGACGACGAGCCCAACTTCACCGATACCAGCCCGCACAGCACCGGTTCAGACAGCGGTGCGCTTGCCGATGCCGACGCCGATACCGATTCCGCGCCTTCCGCGACTGCCAAGCTTTCCAAGCCGCAGAAAGCGGAGAAAGACGATGATTCCGCACTCGCTGCGCAGGTAGGCGGTATGTGCGGCATTCGCGATTATGCACAAATCATCGCCGACGATGCCACCGATTGCGCCTTTGCCCTGGATATTTATAAGCATGCAGTGGATGCCACATACAGGCTCGAAACCCCTGATCCAACCGTTACTGCAGCCTGGCAGAGCGATATTACTGTGAAGAACCCGAGCTCTGGTGACAGCTACGATCTCCACTGCATCATGGCCACGAATCAAAAATCCGTCCATTGCAGGTCCCAAGAAGACGAAAATATCGGCACCCGCATCGAGCTGACCGCCAGGCCGATTTTCTCCGAGCGCGTGCGCACCGAATACTAAAAAGGAGGCGCCAGCATTGCTTGCCGACGCCTCCTTCTACCGTGGGGCCACCGGGGCTCGAACCCGGGACCGACGGATTATGAGTCCGGAGCTCTAACCGACTGAGCTATAGCCCCACACGGATGCCATGTCGTAAAATACGAAACTCCGCTCCCAAAAGATTAGTCAATAGCTCGCGAAAGACCAATTCTCAGCCCCTCATAAAATAACCCCAGTTGAGTGCGCGACGCCCAACCGTGGATGTCCGTGCTGCGACTGGAACCCACGTTAGAGCCTCAGCGAAGATGAATTCTGCCCCTCATAACCGAAGTGCTGATCGTCGTTACTAGATGTCCTTTCGATTTGTTGATTATTGGGTAGCAAGAAATTTGAGGCATTAAATCAAAAAAATTTATCCCCGCTCACGCGAGGAGCACGTGTTATTGAGAAAAAGCGAGGTTCCTAGCCCGGGCTCATCCCCGCTCACGCGGGGAGCACGAGCTTCGGCGGCTGCATGAGGAGCACCCGGAGGGCTCATCCCCGCTCACGCGGGGAGCACCGCTCGCGCGGCGGCGATGATTCGCTAGATAACGGCTCATCCCCGCTCACGCGGGGAGCACGGGTGGTCTTTCGTATTTGGCGTGGTCGAGTTCGGCTCATCCCCGCTCACGCGGGGAGCACAGATACCGCCGCCGTCTTTACGGCCTGACTCGGTGGCTCATCCCCGCTCACGCGGGGAGCACAGGAAATCTCGTTCCCGTCGCCCCCCGCGTGGGGGCTCATCCCCGCTCACGCGGGGAGCACAAACATCGCTTCCGCGAGAGCGTGAGTACGACGGGCTCATCCCCGCTCACGCGGGGAGCACGTTTACCCCCGTAGCGTTATTCGCCCCGGCTGGGGCTCATCCCCGCTCACGCGGGGAGCACCCATCAAGGAATGCCATTGTGCGCCAGAGGTTGGGCTCATCCCCGCTCACGCGGGGAGCACACCGCAGCAACCACATTCCTAGGGGTTAGCCAGGGCTCATCCCCGCTCACGCGGGGAGCACCTTTCGCGGCCCTAAAGGTTGTTCCGGTCTTAGGGCTCATCCCCGCTCACGCGGGGAGCACAAAGCGTCAAACAAAACATCAAAAACGGCGCTGGGCTCATCCCCGCTCACGCGGGGAGCACGGTGAATAGGACTTTGCGTCCGGGGCGGGATACGGCTCATCCCCGCTCACGCGGGGAGCACTCTTAGGGCGTAGCTTGTCCCAGTTCATAACGGGGCTCATCCCCGCTCACGCGGGGAGCACGTACTGGGTTTGAAATTCGCCAATGACTAGCTGTGGCTCATCCCCGCTCACGCGGGGAGCACTAGTTTATCCACGGGAAGTCGAACCGTAGTCCGGGCTCATCCCCGCTCACGCGGGGAGCACGCCGTACAGTTGCCGTCGCCGCACTGGTAGAGGGGCTCATCCCCGCTCACGCGGGGAGCACTGGTAGTTGTATTCTTCGTGGCTGGTGGCGTTGGGCTCATCCCCGCTCACGCGGGGAGCACTCATGAAGCCCAAGTGAGAACTCGACTTCACCGGGCTCATCCCCGCTCACGCGGGGAGCACTGGGTTTGTGTAAACACGTCTTTACCCCGTTGGGGCTCATCCCCGCTCACGCGGGGAGCACCTTCGCTTCTCCGGGGGTCATCGGGGTCATTGGGGCTCATCCCCGCTCACGCGGGGAGCACGTGGCATAACCCGCAGGGGAAGAAGCATAAGGCGGCTCATCCCCGCTCACGCGGGGAGCACTGCTGAACAGCAGAAATTCGAGCCCTAACCGCATTTTACATACGACTTGTATTTTGGGGAAAGCTACTCTCGAAGCTCCACGCGGCCTAATATCCTCCCTTCTGTTTCTTATAAGAAATACGGTTACGTCGGGCTTGAGACCATCCAGTCCTTCGCTGTGGTTGCTTAGACTTAGCCGGTCGCGTCATCAAGGTAATCCCGTCAAAATCCGTAGGTTCCCAATGATGTCGGTGAGCCTTGAACTCCATTCCCTGCTCATTCGCGGCTGAATACACCAAAAGTGCGCGGCCATCTTTACAAAGCTCGGTTGTACGTTCCCAGAGCAGATCACGAATACGAGCAGAGGGACGTCCCACGAATACACCGGGAGTCAGTTCAATGAGCCACTTGGACAGATCGCCGCGTAGTCCAGCGGGACAAGCAGTAATAACCAGCACCATCATGACAACGTTTCCTCTTCTGCCCAGTTAAGACCAGAAGCGATGACTTCAAGTTCACTCCACAGCATTAACTCGGCATCACTGACAAGCTCGTCATCTGGTACATCAAAAAGTGCTTTAAGGTCTTGAACCATCCGCGGCATGAGGCGGCGTGAGACAACTTTATCCCGCACGAAACGACGCACTTCCACAGAGGGATTACCCTGTTGTGCTGCGACAGCATCAAATGCCGCTGGAATAGAAATCTCTGCTTTGTAGAGGTCAGCAATGTCGTAGACGAATGACCTATCGGTGCCTGTATGCACTATCCCTAAGGCAGGGATGAAACCAAGCGCTGCAACGACAGCATGAGCAACTCCATATAGCGCGGCGCTGCCTGCAGTCAGAGCCTGGTTAATTGGGTCAGAAGAATCGAAATCATTGGGATCATAAGACCGCCGATTCCAATAGACTCCAGTACGCTCGGCTTCAGCCGCATAAATCCGCTTCATGCGTGCGCCTTCGCGGCCACGCAGCTGGGACATCGTCAACTGAGAAACGTCTTCTCCTGGAAACCGCATGGCATACATTCTGCGAGCCACGTCCAAACGCTTCCGCTGGTGAGACACTACCTGCGCATGAATTTCAGCCATGCGGGACGATTTCGCTGGTGGCCGACCGTGCGCATAGTACCGAACGCCGCGCTCACCTACCCAGAGGGTGGTAACCCCGGCATCGCCAAGCAAAGCCATGCCCGCGTAAGTAATCCTCGTTCCTGGACCAAGCAGCAGTGCCGCCAGCTGTGTGGCTGGCACATGTGCGACGCCGCGCTGGTCCGTGATCGTTAGAGAATTACCATCTCGATTGATCACGCAGCGCTCGGCGTACAAGAAACTGATTCGGTCTCCCATCCGGGACAAAGCTTGGCGGGTGACAGGGACTTCGCTCGGATTTGACATCAGGACCCCATCGGCCGAGCTAGAGTCATTAAGCCACAACCATAACCACGAGCTCTTCCTATCCCATGAGTAAGGGTGTGCCGAAGAGCCTCAGAATCTTTGACCTCCAAGGTTCCGCGGTATCGGGCTGTGGCGATACGCACACGCCTATTGCCATTTCCTTTCCGGAAATCCAACGTTTTTCGCTCAATAATCGCGGTTTCTTCTTCAACGGACCACCGAGAACGCTCATCATCGCTGACATCATCCCCTGCTCGGGGGGCTAGTTCAAATCCGGCATTTTCTGCTCGACGATACAACCACTCCAGCTGGTGTTCCACGGACACATGAGCCTTCACTTTGCCTCGCTTGCCTTCATTAGCCTGCGAATACGTTGGGTTGGCTACCAGCTCAAAGATCCATCTTTGCCCCTTAGTAAGGGAATTAAGCAGCCGGTCATACTCAACCGATTGTCCCGGCCTTGTATCCCACCCTGCTTGTTCCACAATCACATGGTCAGTCGGTTTTTCAGGCCCCACCACGTAGAGGGAATGGTGATGCGCACCTTCATCAAGGCGCCATAAAATACGCCCGGATTCTTGATCCATGTCTGGTGGAAATGACGCGGCAACTGCAGCGTGCATTGCTTGTGGATTAGCAAGCAACTTTCGCCCTTGACGCCGCTGAGGATTGATAAGAATTTTGGTTAACGTACTCATACATTCATCACCGCCTCCAAAAACGGATCCGGGCGCCGCTCGGCGCTATCTAAGGGGTTGTCCACATTCGCAAACTCCTTTTGCACCACGGTGCGCCATGAATACTTGCGGTGCTGCGGATCAAAAGAGTTCGGTACATCCTGGCAAGCCACGCCGGATTCTCCTGGGAGGGAGTCCCGGTAAATCGGCAGCGATACTTCCCCACCACTTGATTTCATATACTCCTTGGTGGCGTGCCACGTGTCGTGCTCTTGTAATGCCGTAACCGCAGGCTTTTCAACCACACCAAGCACCACATTGGGCGGAGCCGGGCACGAACGTCGGCCCAAATAGAGCGGAAATACCGGTCGGTTTAGATTCTCCGCAAAACTCTCGAGTTGCTCGCGATCCTCACTTTCGATTGCCGCAACGAATGCGGCATCTGATAGGAAATAGCGGGTGATGAGCTTTGCGGATGCCTGCGGATCCTTTTGCCAGTTTTGCGCGGTTTGATAATCCCGCAAAAGGCTACCGGATTGATCGACGCGCACCGCGAACTTGAGTCCAGCCAAGTCAGCCATATCTTCATCACGCCTGCGTCCTTCAGCTGCGGCTAGCATGCCAAGAACTCCTGACTTTGAGGGCAAGGACGAAGTTGCACGGGTAGCGTAGCGAGATTCCGTTCCCCAAGACTGCATCGGCCCTTTAAGCAGCAACAACAATGATGCTGTCATCGTTTTAAGCCTCCTACTCCGAAAGCGCGGAAGACAAACGCTGCGAAAGCTCTGGCAGCGTCACTTCGTCAGCGATTTGTGCGAAAGCCTGACGGGCCTCGCTCAACCCAACCACAAAGGCTGCCCTAGGCTGCAGCCCGTAGTTTTCTTCAAACTCGGCTTCTTCTTTCGCCAATGCTTCGGCACCGGCGACGCGCAAGCTCTGACCGGTGGTTGGCTCTACTGGTTCTTCGAAGGCAGTAACCAAGCTAACCGGGCGGGTATCGCGAACCGCAATATAGATGAGCTCAGGCATTGTTTGATTGGCGAAGGTATTGATTTTGCCCGTGGGCATGGACTTGATGAATGCATCAACGAAGTTCACTGCGGCTTGCTTTGCGTTTTCTGCCGAGTCGAGATTTCGCGTCAGTCCATCTAGGTTCACCGTGGCATAGCGGTACAAGGTAGAAGACATCATTTGTACAGTGCCAATCATGCCCGCACCAGTTTCTTCGCCTTCCTCGGCCAAGTCATCGACCGCGGTGAAATAGTCGAATTCAGGCGCACTGGCATGGATTCCCAGTGCATGCGCAACCTGTACTGCGGCATCGACGTTATACGCAGCATCATCGGCAACCATGCGCCCAAACAACGCCATATCTACCGAGTGCTGGGTATCAAGGATCTCCAGAGCGTCCTTCTTCTTAATCTTTTCACCATCGGCCGCAATAATCGCCTCTGCGGCACGTTCAATCTGGTGTGGGCTCAAGAACAACAAGTATTTGGTCTGCGGATACTGCGCTGCTGCTAGTTCTTCTTCGGTGGTTTCCTCAGAATCTTTCAGCGCCTTGATGCGCTTTGCATCCACTTCCGTCTTAATTCCCGCAGATTCGAAGAGCTTAGCAACTGCCTTTTGAGCTCGCTCTGCATCCCATCCTTCGTGTCCTTGAACCTTACGCGCGATCTTCTCTGGAAGCCGCTTCGAGCGATCTCCCAAAGATTCAGCATCGATTTCAGATTCAAAGTACTTGCGGATTGCACGCTTCCATGCCTGCGAAGAGACTCGCTGACGTGGTACACCACCGTAAACGGCAGACTTAGGAGCACCGGTGTCATCACGGTTGATCAGGGAAGGAGGAAGGGTCTGTAGTGCGTGAATATCGATGGTCAAAGCCATTGCGAAAATTCCTTTCTAAAATATGAAAATTGATTTTAAGAAGCCGGTTCGGTCTGGTCAGACGCATAAGAACCGAAAGCAAAGTCGCGTGCCCATTTCAGTAGCACGCCTTGTCGCTGTGTATGCACTTTTTGAGTAGTACTTTTGCTACCCAGAACCCGCAGGTCCTGTGCAAATACGCCGTAGTCAAACCCCAAATTTTCCCCGCGCAATAGCGTTACCAAAGAACGAATATGTATTAGACGGGAAGCCTCATCTGGGGATACGAGCATCGCATCAAACCGCGGTTTAGTGGATTGTGACTGACTGCGCGCATAGAAACGGCCGCAGGCACGTGCGAAGCTTTGGCCTTTAATATGGGCTTCAGTGCTGGCGCTTTGTAGATGAATGCCTAGCATCGTCATAGCCTGAAAGGCCGCGAGCTCTGAGGCGGATGGTGTGGCGCCCTTACCCAGCTCTTGTTCGCTCAATGCAGGCTCCAATAAAAGAAGAACCTCTTCAAACGCCACGGGATGTTGTTCAAGACGGACCGCAGAATATTTTCGCAAATGGGCTAGGGCTGCACGCGCCCGCGCTTGTTTAGTGTGCTGTGGCGAATGCAAATAATCATTCTGCAGTGCCTCTGCGGTACGCGCCACGGAGGTTCGCAATCGCGGACCTGCGTACTCCGCAGTAGTGTCTGCCTGTGGATGACTGGTGTCATGCATGGGCAACGCCTTCCTTCATAAGTGAGCTAGGATTCTGATTTCGTGTGGACTTGCCTGTTAACGGCAGATTTTTATCAAAACGCCACTGTAGCTGCTGGAAAAGGGACCCAGCTGAGACGATTCGACCCTTTCCGTCTTCTCCGGCGTCTACTTCCCTGCCGATGATCGCCTTCATCCCGGCGCCGCGCAGAAGTTCCATTGCGTGGGAGACAGCTACGGTTCGAACACGTTCTTGCCAGTTGATTTGAGCGCTGTCTGCATTTTCAACAGAGGTAGTCTGCATCCACGCAATAAAATCCGGCTCCAACTGGGCATAAAACCTGTCCTCAGACTTAACCCCAAATTCATACTCATCGCCCGCTGCTACCCGCAGTTGGCCTTCAAACCAGCCCAAGCTCGCAGCTGTTTCATAGGTCTTTTGGGCGGCAGTGCGGACAGCGTTCCGCGCTTGCCTGCCAAGATCATCTTCGCGCAAAACCACTAAGGGAAGCCCAATCGTGGTGCTAAAAGTGGTGGCTACTGAAGATTTCTTCGGTCCGTATTCCATCGACACCAAAGCAATATCAAAGGTGCTTTGGTTGAGGTACCCATCAACGTCAAGCGCAGCGAGATTGCTGAGATTGGATGGCCGTTTCAGAGCTTTTGCCTTTTTCTGGTCGACCCCTGGATCGTCTTCGACGGCCACCAACGCATCGAGTGCGCGCCACATGGTCTGAGTAGGGTCGTAGGGACGCGCGTAGTAAGCATCTTGGCCGACCTTCGACTGCTTGGGATTATACTGATACGGCGTCATGGGATCATCCATGACATTCTTTCCGTTATCCGGAATGCGATCACCGTTTGATACGAGGACGCGAGTCACTTGGCCTTCTTCAGTCACGAGGCGCACTCGCCGTGCCTGCCACGTTGCCAAATCGGCCGCACCTTGAGGCACAGCACCAAGCTTGTCATCCGAGCCACGGCGTTGCGCAGCGGTATCAGGCTCTCTTTCCCATACCGGTTTATCCAGTTCAATTGGGTTTGTTCCCTGCTCCGTCATAACAGCTGTCATGGGAGTGTTCAGCAAAAGCGTTTCTAGGAGTCCCTCAGTTCCAAGCACCAAAGTTCCACCCGTTCGGCCAGTCCAACCTGTGCCAATAGGAAAACCTTTTCCGTCTTTTACTCGGGGGTCCCCTACTACACCGGTTTTAATACCGGCGTAATCATAAGCTTGCAAGTGAACAAGCCAACGGGCTGCCTCAGCCAAGGAAATCGCTTGCCGGCCTTTAGCTGTACGCATGGTGAAGTGATCATCAGCCGCTTCCGGAACGATGTGAACTATGGGTCGTGTTTCCCCTTTGTTCGAGTGAAGATCCGCTACCTGCATGAAGGGAACGGTCTCAGAGAGCAAATCGAATCGATCGGTAAAGGCATCAAGATAATCTAGAACAACTTGGTCCCGCTTGGTATGGCATAATTCATCGCGCTTTTCTGCGAACCATTCGCCCCAATCAAAGCTGGCACGTTTCCGCCTTCCGCCTGCTAGTTCCGCCAACTCTTGCGCATGAGCGCGCCAAAATATGGCTAATAGCAGTCTTATGACCGCATAATCTTGGGTTGGTGAGTCTCCCACAATTTTGCGGGCATCATCCTGTCCGGAAAATATGTCCCGGATGCTCAACGCCTTGCGATTGTCCGCACTGTCCATGCACAAAATCCATGGCTCATCGAGCAGATTAAAGGTTTCTGTATCAGTCATTATCTTTCGCCTCCTTTCTTTCTAACGAATTGTTGGTTGATATGGCTACCCCTAGTAAAAGGTGGTGCTCGCAGCCTATCTAGCACCTTGGACATATCACTCACGCCCATCACTCATAATTTCGATGCCCAGTTGGCTCGTATATCGCAAAACAAAGCGCCCTACCTGCGCCTCTGCCCCATCATTTAGCGGCAGCGCCAGTTGTCCCCGCAGTAAGTAGTGTGAGCCCCACTCGGCCGGGGTTGCTCTCTCGAGGTCATCGACTACCGCATTAAAGTCCAAGTCATAGCAGGTCATTCGCACAGGTAGCCGTACTGTACTAGACGCTAAATGGAAAGCCAGACCATACGGAATATCGGCAGCCTCGATGACTTCTTCATCCCAGCCCCACGGTCGATAGCCGTAATCAGTCTCGATGATGGGGATCACCTCAACGCTGGGCTCTGCGTCACGAACTTGGGCCGCACCTTTGATCTCGGCATCCTCTGCCGAATCATCCTGTAGTCGTGCAAATAGTGCGTCGAGGCCATTGGTGCTCCACGGATCCGGCAATCGAAACGTTGAGGACGCTGAATGCGCTGTCGATTCGTCAAAGTCACGCTTCGCGGTGGCGTCTTCCCAAGATTCTTCCCAGGCCTCTGGAGGCTTAAAGTTGCGATCATATGCAACTGCTACAAGCGGAGCGATGTCATCCGGCCGGCGAATCCTACTTGGCAAGGCTGCATACGTTGATAGCAATATTGCTCGGCCGTATATGGCCTCGGCACCTGATTCAAATTCCGGGACTGGTGAGGAAGCGTCTATCCCGCGAATAACAACCTTTGGCTCCCGCAATTTTTCGGGTCGATCGCTGGAAGGACGTGCGTGACGGTGCAGCCTCCCGATGCGCTGAATGAGCAAATCCATGGGTGCAATATCAGTAATCAGAGCATCGGCATCAATATCCAAGCTCTGCTCCGCTACCTGAGTGGCCACCACAATCTTTTGCTTCGGCCGGCCTGCTCCCCTGTGGGCATCCGGGCCAAGTTGGCGCCGTAATGAATCCTCTTTTTCCACGCGCTCCCAAGCCACAAATCCCGCATGATGAAGCTCTACGCAATCGCCGTAGCTTTCGGCAAGTTCCGAATACGCTGCCTGGGCTCGTGCGATAGTATTGCAAATAATAAGAACGCACCCGCCATCTACGAGCCATTCCTCGATAAGTTCTTGCAGTGAATCTTCGCTTTCTGCAAGGAAATCAATGGTGGCTTCAAGATTTGTTGGAGAAGCAGGGACGTCTAGAGAACGAATTTTGTCTTCTGTCGCCACAGTAATTAACGGGTATCCAGTCGGCTCCTTCTCCGGCCATTGACCGTCAGAGTATGCGCTTACCAATGCGCGCCGCTTGTCCGCCGGCAACGTGGCTGACATAACGATGACGCTGGCACCATAAAATCCTAGCCATTCGATGGCACTTCGCAGGTAATCCGAGGAATACACATCAAAAGAATGCACCTCATCAAAAATGACTACTTTGCCTGCCAGGCCGACATGTCTCAGCATGGAAAATCGTTGCTGTAGTGCCATCATGAGCACTTGGTCAACGGTACCCACCACGAAATTGGAAAGAATGCCGAGCCGCCGACCGGACATCCACTGCGATGCAACAACGTTGCCGCCTTCTTCTTCATAACGGTTGATTCCCGTAAATTTTAAATCCGTATAAGGCTTGGCCAATGCATTTTTGGAATGGGCGAGGTACATCGATCGAACCGAATCTGTCGTTACATTTCGACTCCATTCGATGGTCCTTTGCAATAGGCCATTCGCGGTGGCCATGGTCGGAGCGGCAAAAAAGATTCCTTGTGCCCCACTACGCGCCGCAAGCACTTCCGCCGCCGCTAAGGCAGCTTCAGTCTTACCTACGCCTGTTTCGGCTTCCAGGACTATGAGCGCTGGCTCATTGATCGCTCTGGCAGCCTCCACCATTTCCTGTTGTACTTGCCGTGCTTTAAACTCTGCAGGCCACCCAAACGATTGCCGGAATTGCTCGTCGATGTCCTGATGCAATCGAGTTTCCGGTTCCCAGGGTGAGGTCAAGTCAATCAGCTCTGCAGCCCTTGTCACTCGGTCTAGTTGAGTTCCCTCCACGCGCAAGCTGAAAGCCTTTTCATTGGAAGCAATCCAGTCCGCCATAACCACTAAGCCGGTAAGCATTTGCGCGGCTGCGGGCGAGACTTTCGGCAGCTTGGCAAAGACCTGCGCAAGCTCATTTTCCCCACAGAGTTTCGCCATGGCATCAAGAAGTTCGCCATGAACCATTCGCCACCCCGAAGGATAATCTTGAATCAATTCTCGGACCGCTTTATTCGGCCCGCTTGCAGCACCATGATGAGCATTGACAACCGCGGCCACAGAGTTAGCCTTTGGCAGGGTAAGTCCCTGTTCTTCAAGCCAGATCGCTAAAATTTCACCAGAGGCAATGCCATGCGGAAGCTTGGACATATTCGCCTCTGAGGCGCTCAATTCGATATCCAGTCCCGCGTCGCTAACGGCGTGGGCCAAATGCGCAACCTCACTGCGGCCAAGAAGAAGCCGCTGGAAAGTTTTAACCCCCTTTCCAACATCATGGGACCCAGCAAGAAAGACGTAGAGAACTTCTATATCCGTCTCTGAGACACGCAACTCGGCTTTCAGGAACTCTTTTACCGAACGAGAAAGCCAAGTGTTATACACCAGGGATGCAGCACACGCGGAATCAACCATATGTTGCGGCAGGTTGAGGTAATCAACGCCATCACCTGATTTCGCCCACAAGCTCCGCGCCTGCTGGCTACGTTGACCAGCCCAACCATCTGCACGAGTGCAAAAATCCACTGTCTTCGCTGGCAATTTCATGGTTCTATCTCCAGTACAGCCTTCACCAAATCCAACTTCTATGGTGAACTTGAGTTATTAACTAATGATTCACAAATATATATCGTCTAGCACTGACGTGTTGCAATTTTTGAAATGAACCTAAAATCTGCATCAATTTTTGCGGTAAGATTACAGGAGGCGAAACGCCAAACTCCCAGCTAACGCTGGGATGAGCCCACGTCAGTGCTCATTTGAATAGTCAATTGACTAGTTCCCCGCGTCAGCGGGGATTATTTTCTATCTCCATCCTTGCGGTGGGTTGAGCACACCAGCCGATCCAAGCGCTACCCCAAGGTACTTCCGTCCGAAGGAGCGCCCACTCCCCCGGCGCGGGTTGAGTAGGCCTGCGGCGCACACTTGAGCCGTACCACCTTTTCTTAGCGCGTCCTTTCACTTCTTAGGTCGCTGACCTCGAAAAACACCGTAAGCAATTCTGAGTACAATCGGCGGCTGTACTTACCGCTAGTACGAAAAGCACTTTAGAAAAGGAGTAATCATGGATACCCTCTACACCACCGAAGCACTCGCTACCGGTGCAGGCCGCGATGGCCGCGCCGTGGTGCACAATTCTGACCTTGACTTCAAGATGGCCACCCCAAAGGAAATGGGCGGCGATGGCAATGGCGCCAACCCAGAGCAGCTCTTCGCCGCTGGTTATGCCGCGTGCTTCCACTCTGCCCTGCAGGCGGTAGCTCGCAGCGAGAAGACTGAGTTGGGCGATTCCTCCGTGGGCGCCCGCGTGTCCATTGGCAAGGAGGGCGAAGGCTTCAAGCTCGCCGTTGAGCTCGAGGTCATCATCCCCGCCCAGGAACACGACAAGGCACAAGAGCTTGCCGATGCCGCCCACCAGGTCTGCCCCTACTCCAACGCCACCCGCGGCAATATTGACGTCAACGTCACCGTCGCGCAGGACTAAGCAAGACTAGTACAGTCTCTTAGTCCTCGGCCCGCAAGGGCCACCATGCGCGGGTGGATCCACTGATTCGAATAAGTGAGTCAAACTACGCTGCATGTGTCCGGCGTAGCTGGCAAAATCGAATCATGTCTGTTGAAGCTCGCGCCCTTTCACTGCGGCGGTTATTACATGATTCCGCGGCAGTGCGGCTGCTGGCGGCCGATAATGCCCCGGTGATTCTGGCACTTATTGCTGAGTATTTTCCCCGCGGCACTCGGGCGCGGCCGGCGGCAGAAGTATATGAGCTGATGGTCACCGATTTCGAGGTGCTCGCCAGTGAATTCTCAATGCCGCGCACACCGCAAAGCTATTGCAATGATTGGGTAAAAGCTGGTTGGCTAGTCCGCAAATCTGGCAGGAGCTCACGCGGGGAAACCTTGGAGCCAAGCGAGGAAGCGCTGTCCGCGCTCGAGGCCGTTGAGCGTTGGGAAACGCCGGTTACTACGGTCACGGCATCGCGCGTGGAATCTATCGGCTCGGCTCTGCAGCGCTTGGCGCGAGATACAAATGAGGATATTTCGAGCCGCGTCGCCAGCTTAGAGGCGGAGCGAGACCGCATTGACCGCGAAATTGAAAAGGCACATTTAGGGCAGTTTGAAAGGCTGACTGCGGCAGAGACGCAGGAGCGCGTCCAAGACGTGCTGAACATGGCCATGGCGGTGCCAAGCGATTTCGCCAGGGTGCGCCATGAGCTTGAAGCCCTCAATCACCGGTTGCGTCGCCAGCTTTTGGATCCAGAAGGTTACCGCGGCGAAGTGCTCGAGGAAATCTTCAGCGGTGTAGACCACATCGCGGAATCGGACGCGGGGCGCAGCTTCCGCGGATTCTATTCCTACCTCATGGATAGAGAACGCAGCGCGTGGCTGGACCAGTGGATTAGCCAAGTTTTAGAAAGCGAGGTCGGCCAAGAGCTAGCGCCAGAAAACCGTCGTCATCTGCGGAATCTCTTCCGCGATATGGAAGAAACGAGCTTCGAGGTCAATCAAACGATGACTGGCCTGGCACGCAGCTTGCGCAACTATGTCTCTTCGGAACAATTTGCAGAAGACCGGCGCATGATTGAGCTACTGCGTGAGGCGCGAGGCATGGCCATTGATGCAGCGCAGGCATCGGAGCTGAAAGCCTTTCACCGCATGGAAACACCCCTGCAGCGCATCGGCATGTCCATTCATTCCGTATCGCGCATCCACTTGGCCAACCCGGGTCGGGAGGTCGTGGAGGAAGCACCGGAAGCCTTCCAGCCGGGACAGGAGAATGCGGAGGCGTTGTATGAGCTGGTGCGCGAATCAGAAATTGATTTTGAGGAATTGCATGGGGCGATTCGCGGGGCCGTCGGCAAGGCGGGTCCGTGCACGATTGGCCAAGTATTGCAGGCGTACCCGCCCACGCAGGGCCTGGCCAGCGTCGTGGGATTGGTACACATTGCGGACCAGCACCCACTACCGGCGCTGCATGATGCGCACGAGAAGGTCACCTGGACCGAAGAAGATGGGACCATTCGCGCGGCGTATATCCCTACTATGTATTTCGATAGCACCACCGTTGAGGAGTTGTAGTGAGCGCTACTGATAATCACCGCGTCGATTCGGCGCATGAGCCCCCGCTGTGGGAAAGCGATAAAGGATCGCTGACCTATAACTCGCGCCGCGCGTTGGTGCAGCTGTTGAAGGGGCCGCTCGTGCGTGCGCACAAGGAACCTGTCTTATGGTCCGCCATCATCTCGGACGAAGACAACCTGCGCGCCCGCCTGCATGAGGTATTCCTCGAGCTGGTCGTCGATGAAGCAGAAGGGTTTGCGTTTACCCGGATGGTAGAAGAGGAAACGCTGCCCATTCCGCAGGTGCTGCGCACGGATAAGCTCAAGCACATCGATACCGCCATCCTGCTGAACCTGCGCCAGGAACTTGGTTTAGCGCTGCCCGGTGAACGCGTGATTGTGGATGTAGAAGACCTCCGGGAGGGAATTGGTTACGTCCGCGCGGTTGATAACCGCGATGAAGCCGGGTTCAATAACCGCTTCAATGCGGCGATTAAACGCATCCGCAATGAATACTCTCTGCTCAGCGCCACCGAGACAGAGGGGCGCTACGAGGTTTCACCCGTCTTGCGCCAGCTTTTCGATGCCGCCACGGTCACCGCCATCCGGGATGAATACGCCCGCCTCGCAGAAGCCGAGAGCGACCAGGAGGAGGCTTCCGATGACTAACCTGTATCCAGGCCAATTCCGCATCAGCCGTATCCAGCTCATTAACTGGGGTACTTTTCACGGCTATTTTTCCATCCCGGTAGCCCGCAAGGGCTTCCTCATCACCGGCGGATCCGGTTCGGGCAAGTCCACGCTGCTTGATGCGATGTCGGCAGTATTGGTGCCGCAGAAGGACCTCAAGTTCAACGCGGCATCGCAGCAGGACCTCGGTCGGCATAATGGGCGCAACCTCGTCTCCTATATTCGCGGGGCGTGGCGGCAGCAAGAAAATGCGCACACGGGTGAAATCGCCCCGGAGTATTTGCGTGAGGGCGCAACAAACTCGGTGGTGGCGTTGACCTACGATAATGGGTCTGGCACGCAGCACACCCTCATCGCCATCTTCCGCCTCAACGGCGGTGAAAATTCGGTGAGCCAGATTAAAAGGCTCTATGGGGTGGTGCAGGGAGATGAGGACATCGATAAGCTCAGCCCCCTACTCACCCGCAGCCTGGATACCCGCAAGATTAAGGCCATGTACAAGGGGCCGGGAGCGTCATTTACGCCGACGTACACCACGTTTGCGGATCGCTTCCGCAAACGCCTGGGCATCAAGAGCGAGCAGGGGCAGGTTCTGCTGCACCGCACGCAGTCTGCCAAGTCTCTCTCCAGCCTGGACCAGCTCTTCCGGGACTATATGCTCGATACGCCGTCTACCTTCGAGCGGGCGGAGGAGTCGGTGGAGCAATTCGAAGATTTGCGCCAGGCATACCTGCGGGTAGAGGACGTCAAGGCCCAGATTGAGACGCTGGCACCCCTGCCCCAATTGCACTCCCAACGCACCACCGCAGAGGCTGATAAGCACAAGGCCGAGGCGATGAATGAGGCGCTGCCGGCGGTGCGCGCCCGCTTGGTGGCAGAAGAACTGGACTATCGCATCCGCGTGCTGACCGCCCAGCAGGCAGAGGCGCACTCTGCGGCCGAGGCGCTCGAAGCGGAGGTCACGCACCTTGACGATGCCGAGCGCCGCGCCGCCGTAGCCGTCTCCCAACTCAGTGCCGGCGAGCTGGCCGCCCTAGAAGCCAAAATTGAAACCGCGGAGAAGGAAATTGAGCACCGCTCCAAGGAGTTCCACCACCTTGCCGCTGCCGCCGACCAGTGGACCGATCACTTTGAGCTCAGCCCGCACGGCTTCGCCGAGCTGCAAGCAAATGCCCGCCTGCGCATCGCGGACTTCGAGGCTGACTCGGCCCAGCTTACTGAGCAGCAGCAAGAAGCCGGCGTGGCCGCCCGCGATGCCGCGACAGCATCCGCGTCCTTAGAAAGTGAGCTGCACTCATTTAGCTCGCGGCGCACCAATATTGATAAGGCCCTCGTAGAGCTGCGCACCCAACTCGCGCAAGATACTGGCTACGCCGAATCGGAGCTTCCCTTCGCTGGCGAGCTACTGGATATTGCCCCGCAGCAGGCGGAGTGGGAGCCGGTGATCCAAAAATTGTTACACGGATTCGCCGCCACCCTGCTCGTTCCGGAAACCGCGCGGGAAGCCATTAACCAGTGGGTCAATTCTCGCAATGTGGGCACCCGGCTCGAGTACCGCACTATCCCGGAGTTTGCACCGGCGCCCGCGCCCGCGCGCAGCCCGCAACAGCTCATCCACAAATTGGAGTTCCAGGATCACCCCATGACGCCGTGGGTGCGCCACCATATTTCGAGCCGTTTTAACTACGAATGCGTCAGCTCGGTGGCCGCACTCGAACAAGTAACCAAGACCCCAGCCGTCACGCGCGATGGCTTGGAAAGCCGGCCCAAGGATAAAGATGGCTCGACGCGTTTTATCAAGGATGATCGCACGCGTTATAAAGGCACGCGGTGGTACCGAGTAGGTTCCACCAATACCGCCAAGATTGAGCTCCTGCGTTCCCAATTGAATGAAGCGAAAGCCACTGCTCGTGCCATGGCCAAACAGGTCCACGAGCTCAACCGGAAGATGGATATCCTGCGCACGCAGCGCGATAAAGCGCAGCGCGTACTGGAGACTAAATTCCAGGATATTGATACCGCTTCCGCTGAGGCGCGCAAACGCGATTTGCAAGAACAGTATGATTCTTTAGCTTCCTCCCCAGAAGCGCAGGCCTTAGCCACAGCACACGAACAGGCAAAGGAAAAACTCACCGCCGCCCGCGCCCAACTGAACGAAGCACAAAAACACCTCGGCAACGTGGAAGGCGAGCTGAACCGCTCCACCCAGCGGCGCCAAAGCATCGGAACAGTGCCCACGGTGGCGGATCAGGGTATCGCCAAGGCGGTCGAAGAGGCCCTGCACAAGGGCAGGAGAAAACTCACCATCGATGACATCGATGCCCGGCGCGATGAGGTGCAGGCCAGCCTGCAAGAAACCACGCGCAGGGCCGCGCGCTGCATCGAGGAGACGAATGTCAAGATTGTCTCCGTCCTGCACAAGTACCTATCGCAGTGGCCGGCGGAAGCGGCGGATTTGGAGCCACAGGCGAGCTTCGCCGGCGAGGGCATGGAGAAGCTGAAATTCCTGCGCGCGGACCGCTTGGCGGATTTTCGCGCTCAGTTCTTGGAGCTGCTCAATGGCACGACGGTGCAAAACCTATCGCACCTCGCCTCCTCACTTCGCCATGCCCGTAGCGATATCGAACAGCGCATGGAATTTATTAATAAGTCCCTGGAGCGCACGCCCTTCAATGGCGACCGCACCCTGCGCATTGATGTGAAGGATGCCAGGGGCCAGGTCGTGCAAGATTTCCAGCGGGATCTCGATGCCGCAACGTCCCATAGTTTGGCGGAGATTAGCGCCGATGAGCCCGAAGCTGCGGTAGCGCGCTACCACGCCCTGGACAAGATTCTCAGCCGCTTGGGCTCGTCTGAGCCGGAGGACATTCGGTGGCGCAACCTGGTCCTCGATACCCGCAAGCACGTCAGCTTCATCGGCCGCGAATGCTACCCCGATGGCACGACCGCGAATACGTATCAGGATTCCGCCTCTCTTTCCGGCGGCCAGGCCCAAAAGCTGGTGTTCTTCTGCTTGGCTGCGGCGTTGCGCTTCCGCCTGGCGGAGCCGGATCAGGACGTTCCCACCTACGGTTCCATCATTTTGGATGAGGCCTTCGACCGCGCCGACCCGGCCTTCACGCGCACCGCCATGTCCGTGTTTGCGTCCTTTGGTTTCCACATGATTTTGGCAACGCCATTCAAACTCATCCAGACGCTATCGCCGTACGTGGATGGCACCATCGTGGTCAATTACGACGAGCCCATTATCCAGGGCCGCCCGCAAGCGCGTACGGGCTATTCGCTTATCGATGCCACCACCTATTCCCAGGAATCCCCGGAGTCCCCCAATGCGGATGCCTAGTGACCTGCACACCCATGCGGAAAAATACCTGCGCAAGCACTTTGCGGAGGCTTTGTCGACTCCGGATTCGCTGAGCATCGACTGGCCGCTGCACCCGCCCACGGCCGCCAACGCCGCGCGCGATGTCCCCGCCACCCAGGAGTTCATCCGCGCCTGGCAGCGCTGGCCGCACCAAGAAGAGATCCACTACGAACAGCGCAATTGGTCCCGCACAGGCCTAGGCACCAATTCCGTTCCCACCCGCGCGGTCCTTACCGGTGCTCCCCGCATCGCCGCGGCCGCAGGCCTCAGCGCCGAATACTCCCGCGCGCTACAGCGCGCACACGACATCGCCGGGATCTTCCCCGACTCCCCTGCATTCGCCGACGCCGTGTACCGCACCTATGCCCAGTGGAAAGACCTTGACACATACGATCTGCGCTGCTTGGCACCATGCTTGACCTGGCTGCGCGCCCACCCGGACTCCGGCGAGTGGGAGCGCGCCGTTCCGGTCGAAGGTGTGGATGGCAAGTGGATAGGCACCCACCGCCGCCTGCTGCTCGCCCTGCTTTCGCCCTTCGGCATCACGGATTTGGGACTGCGCCGCACCGACGCCCGCCTGCGTCTGCGCTACCTCAACCACGCCCCTGCGCTGTCCGATATCGAGGTTCCCCTTTCCCAGGCTGCACAGCTCTTTCCCACCGCGCCCCCGCGCGTTCTCATCGTAGAAAACAAGCAGACCTTCCTAGCCCTGCCCCTGCTTTCCGATGCCGCCCCACCCACCATCGCCATCCTCGGTTCCGGCAATGCCGCCCGCCAACTTCACGCCCTTGCCTGGCTCCACGATGCCGAAATCACCTACTGGGGCGACCTTGACGCCGCCGGCTTCAGCATCCTCAACGGCGTGCGCGCCCACTTTCCCCACACGAAGTCTCTCCTTATGGATACCACCACCGTCACCGCGTTCCGCCACCTCGCGGTCCCCGATCCCGGCGACGGCTCCGCCATACTTAGCCACTTGACCACCGAAGAGCAGCGCGCCTACCGCCTCCTCTTCACCGAGGGCAAGCTACGCATTGAACAAGAACGGATTCCGTTCGCGCATGCCACTGACGTGATTCAATCTACGTTTCAACGCTAGGTTCTAGGTTGGGGAAATCTCATCAGAGGACGCAACCCATTGCGAACCCCCGTTTCGTGGTTTCCCGCTAATCGGCCAAACCTATTTGAGCTCCTCCGCCAGTAAAAGCCTCGGCCCCACCACTAGTTCATGAGCACACGTGGAAGCCCCAAATAAAGCTCTGGAGCCTATGCGGCTCCAGGCGACAACGTTCCGGTATCCGGCTCGTCGTAGTGTTAGCTTAACTGGTTTCGATGACACGTTTTAATGGAGAAAATGCCGCATCGCCTGGGTTTTACACCAACGGTCTACCACCGTCACGAGTATCTCCGTTCGATCTGGTGCCGTCTCCTTTTCTCAAGGCATCGCGGTCCACTCAATGTCCTCGAAGCCCCAGTCGGTGAAGTGGCAGGTGATGGTCTCGGTGGCATCGATAAGCGCGTGCTCCATTGTCTCTTCATCGTCACCAGTAACGGAGAGCTCGAGTATCACTGAAGTATCTTCTTCGTCCAATAGCTCCACATCCAACGGGCCACCATCATCGAGGCCCGACTCAAAGCGCGCAACCCAATTATCGCCGCCAAAGAAACCGGAATCATTTAAGGCGTACTTTTCCTCCAAGTCCCATATGGCTTCAATAATGTCCCAGTTGCCGGTAATCGCAGCGGACAGCTCGGCGTCACGCCCGTACAGCACTAGCTCGTGGAGCCACGAATAGGCAATGATGAAGCTGCTCATAATGCCTGCCAGTGTATGCGACGAGAGCCCACTCTCTGAACGCACTCACTGTGAGTTTTGCTTATAAACTCAGCTGTTTAAGTTCGGTACAGAGAGCATCGATTTGCGCCCGCGTATGGGTTGCCATGAGGGTGACGCGGAGTATCGCAGCGCTTCGCGCAACAGTTGGCCACCGGATTGCAGGGACGATAAATCCGTGCCCCAGCAGTGCGGCGCTAGCGTCCATCGCGGCGGCCTCATCGCCCACGTGCACAGGGATAATCGGCCCTTGCTTTGGCGTAGTACCGCGTGTGTTGTGCCAATAAGCAATATTCTCCTGCAGTTGGCTAACCAGGCTGGGATCAGACTCAATGAGTTTTAGCGCCGCAAGCACAGCGGCAGAGGTGGCTGGCGTGGGCGAGGTCGAAAACACGAAGGACCGGGCTTGTTGCCGCAAGAGCTGCGCCACCGGCTTACTCGTTGCAACGAGCCCGCCTTCAGCACCAAGCGCCTTGCTAGCGGTAATAAGTTGGATATCGGGCTGGACGCCGAAATATTCTGGGAGGCCAAAGCCGCGGTCACCGACGGTGCCGAATGAATGAGCATCATCGACCATAAGCCAGGCGCCGTATTTGCGCGCCACCCGCGATAGCTCAGGCAAGGGTGCAAGCACCCCGTCCATGGAAAAGAGGCCATCGGTAATAACCAAGGCATACTTGGTGGTCCTGTTAGCCAAGGCATCTTCCACAGCGCAGGTATCGCGGTGCGCCGTAACGAAGAGGGAGGAGCCACTCGCCTTTGCGAGCCGGCAGCCATCGATGATGCTGGCGTGGTTGCGCGCATCGGAAATAATGGTGAGCTCGGGCGAGGCCAACGCCTGCAACGTCGATAGATTGGCCTGATACCCGGTGGCAAAGAACACCGAGTCTGGATACCCAGTCAGCCGGGCCGCAGCAGCCTCTACCGCAACGTGTAATTCAGACGTACCGGTGGTCAGTCGCGAGCCGCCTGAACCTGCGCCGTAGTGATCAACGCTGTCCTTTACGGCGCTTTTAATCTCCGGATGCTCTGCCAGGCCCAGGTAATTCGACGAGCTAAAGAGCACCGCGTCTTTGGCTGTCTTCCCGGCGGCCGTCCGCAAGGAGCTTTCCGGCACTTGTCCACTTCCAAAAACCGAAGGGCTGCGCCACAGGCCGTCTTCTCGCCACTTGTCCAGGCGCGCAGATGCGACTTGTTCTAGGCTCTCGTTCACTTTTCTGCCCCAAAATCCACGAGTACGGCGCGGTTTTCCAGATAATCAATCAACGCTTCAATATCGGCGCCTGGTTTGATGATGAAGGCCCGCGCTCCCTCATCCGATCCAGGCTCTTTAATGCGTGGAAGGCGGTGGTACGTGTCATCTATGCAGACGTAACCGGTGGTATAGGCCGGGTCATCAGACACACAGACCTCTGCTAGAACATCGGGGTGCGCGGCTACCTTGCTCGCAAGAACGATGGCCTCACGGGCCGCGTCCTTGCCTTTGAAAGCCGCGTCTTGAGCATTGTGCGCGTCCATGTGGCTCACGCGGACGCCGCGCTGTGCGTCTGGCTCGCAGCGCTTACCTGTATCGGCTGCAATCAGCATCGCACCGCGCATATTCCTCGCGGTAAACGTCTCTTCAATGACTACCTGGGAATGAGCGGTCATGGGGCGCAATAGTTCCTCGATGACGTCCCTAGCCTGCGAGGGCGATTGCACCGCTTCTTCTTTTACTCCTACGGAAGGGACGTGCAGAATATCGGACTCAGTCAAAGCCTCCACGGTGATGAAGGTACTTTCCGCCATTCCCTTCGGGTGCGCCAAAGCACGCTCGGATAACGCCGCACAGACCGCCGGAACCTCGTGTTCCCTGACAATTCGCTCTGCTCCCGAAATGTGCTGGCCTGCGGAATCAGACCGCATTCGCACTGAGAAATAAGTCATAATCTGAGGGTACCGGACGTATTGAACGGTGTTCAGGAAAAGGGAAAATTAGCGGGACTCGGCCAAACTCCAGGTCTTGGTTCCAACATAGGAACGCACAAGCAATGCGCTTGCCGATGTCTCCTCACCCCACGTTCCACAGCCCTATTTTTCCTGCTAACCAGGCGATTTGTGTGAAAACGGCGTTAGGCTATATAGTTAATTCTCGTTGCACAGAGAACGACACGTTCGAAGTACAACATGAATATTCCTCCATAGCTCAGTTGGCAGAGCATTCGACTGTTAATCGAAGGGTCACTGGTTCGAGCCCAGTTGGAGGAGCTTTCTTAGCCCCCTTTTACCTGCAAAACGCCGGTGGGAGGGGTTTCATCATTTTCGTTTACTGGGCAGTTTCGGGTGGTTTAGGGCGGTTTCCTGTCGTGCATGTCGTGGAATTGCATGATCGTTTTGCCGGTGGCGGCTCGGCATTTGGGGCCTGTCGATGGGCGCGCCCTGCGGATTGCGGGCTGCTGGTAATCGGGTGCGGCCTAAGAGGCCTGACCCCCAGAAAGTGGACACGTCGGGAGTCAGGCCCAACCACCAGCAGAAAAGAAATAGCCGCCTAACCACTAGGTAGCTCCACTACGTGTCCACGATTTGCGGGCAATCCCAAAAGATTCAGATTAGATTAGCGGAGGCTTTTCGTTAGTAGCCGTTTGACTCCGCCACCACTTCATCAGAATCAGGTGCGAACATGGTTACCCGAAAGTTCAACAAGCTAGAAAGAACATCAAACAAAAACGCTGTGCACTTAAATCCTCTGACTCATAAATGGCGAAACAAGTCTCGATTTCATCGTCGAAGATTTTTAGTTCTTCGGACAACGTAGCCGAAGCCCCGCCATCCATAACGAATCGGTAGCAGTCCCGATCATTGTCATAAGCGAGTTCACGCACCCTATCAATATCAGACAAAATCGTCAGCACCCGACCAACGGGAGCATCGGTAGTAATTCCTGCACTAGTCGACACGACGCCTCACCACCTCTTGTTGGCTTATCACTGTAACTTGTTCGAACCCGGTTGGAGGAGCACAGTACATCCCGCCCAGCATCGCGCTGAGCGGGATTTTTCGCATGCGCCACACAGCTTGAGTTCAGAGGGTTGCGGAAGATGCGGGTTAAGCACAACGGGGACAGGAAAAGGGGCCTAGCCCATCAAGGCTAGGCCCCTTCCCTACTGCACTCTATGCACTCGCCGCAGGCTCAGGGAGCGCTGAGTGAGCGTCAACGAGTAATTAGTCGTTGATGTAGAGGTACTGCTTGTTCACGAACTCGTCCAGTGCAAAGACGGAGAGCTCGCGGCCGAAGCCGGAGTTCTTAACGCCACCGAATGGCAGTACTGGGGAGAAGTACTGGCCCAAGTTGACGTGAATCATGCCGGTCTCGATCTGGTCAGCAACCTTGGTGGCGCGCTCGGTGTCATCGGAGAAGACGGCACCGCCCAGGCCGTAGTTGGAGTTGTTGGCCAGCTCTACGGCTTCCTTCTCGGAGGAAACCTTGTAGATCTCTGCTACTGGGCCGAAGAACTCTTCGTAGTAGGAGTCGGAACCAACGGGGACATCGGTAAGCACGGTCGGCTCGTAGTACGCAGCGGTCTCGTGCAGGTTGCCGCCAGTGCGAACCTTAGCGCCGTTGTCCACAGCGGTCTTGACCTGCTTGTCCAAGTTCTCTGCGGCTTCGCGGGAGGACATTGGGTAGTACTGGTTCTCGCCCGGCTGGGTTGGGTCAGCCTGCTTCATACCCTCAGCAATGCGGACCATTTCATCGACGAACTCGTCGTAGATGTCTTCCATGACGATGATGCGCTTGTTGGAGGTGCAAGCCTGGCCAACGTTCTCGATGCGCTTGACCCAAGCTTCCTCGGCAGCCTTGGTGACATCGGCTGCATCCAGGATGATGTAGGGGTCGGTGCTGCCAAGCTCCAGCACAACCTTCTTCAGGTTGCGGCCGGCGATCTCGGCCACGGCGGCACCGGCGCGCTCGGAACCGGTCAGGGATACGCCCTGAACGCGCTTGTCTCCGATGATCTCTTCAATCTGCTTGTGGTCGGCGTATACGTTGATGTACACGCCCTCTGGCAGGCCAGCCTCGCGGAAGATCTCCTCGATGGCTGCAGCGGACTTCGGGGTAATTTCGGCGTGCTTCAAGATGATGCAGTTGCCGTTCATCAGGTTCGGACCAGCGAAGCGGGCGACCTGGTAGAAGGGGTAGTTCCACGGCATGATGCCCAGCAGGGTACCAATGGGCAGGCGGCGGAGGGTGGCCTTGCCGCCTGGCACGTCAACCGGCTGGTCCTTGTTGTGCTCTGGGGCGTTGTCTGCGTAGAACTGCAGGATGTCGCCGGAAAAGTTAATTTCCCACTCGCCTTCTGGGGTGGACTTACCCATCTCCTGTGCGGCAATCTTGGCCAGCTCGCCCTTGCGCTCCTTGAGCAGTTCCGCTGCGCGGGACACAATCTTGGCGCGCTCCTCAATTGGGGTCTCGCGCCAGGTCTGGAAAGCCTCGTTGGACTTAGCCAGAACCTCTTGGATCTGCTCATCGCTAAAGGTGTCGAATTTTTCTACTACTTCATTGGTAGCGGGGTTAGTTACCGCAAAATCCTTGGACATTATTGGATCCCTTTCTAAATGGATTCTTGGAATTAATGTGGCGGCGAACACAATCTGTATGCGCCTGCCACAAGAGTACTTAAAGTTCTAGTGACGTGTCACCCATGAAAGTGGGTAATTTGTTTTAGGAGGCCGCGACGACCGAGCCATCCTTCATCTTGATGCCCTCATCCTGCTTCATATAGGTGGCATCGCGAGTGAGCATCTGGCGCACCGCCTCCTCATTCTTCTGGATTTCCGCCTCGAGCGCCTCCGGATCTTGGCGGAGGAGGTCGAAACGCTCCTGCACCAGCGGTGCCTCCATTTGCAGGATGGGACGCATCACGGAGTTGTCCACGCCGCAGGCATCGGCGACCTCATCGCCATGAATGATGCGCACGTGCGCGGCGGTCCAGTCCGCCAGGGTGTCATCGGGCATGCCCGTGAGCTCCTTGGCGTTGACGACGAAGCCGTCCATGAGGGCATCGACAAGCTTGCGGGCCGATTCATTGATCTCGCCGTCGACGGTATGGATGGCGTCCATGGTCTCCTGGGAAGCCTCTACCCCATCTTCGCCTTCGAAAAGGTCCGTAGAAATGCCCAGCATGCGACCGGCGATCTTCCACAGGTAGAACGCGTCCTTCTCTTCCTCTGCCGTGAGCTTCCAGCCCATGTTGCGCAGGCCGGCGTACGGAATGTAGGTGAAATCGAACCAGGTGCGCAGCATATCGAACTCGCTGATCGGCGCGCCGTAGTGGGAGTAGTCCAGCTCCTTGCGGGTGTGCACGCGCCGCACGTGGGCGTGGATGGCGCGCACCATACCGGTATGGATGAAGCCTTCGCCGCCGGGCTGCAGCGCATCCGGCAGGTAGAGCGAATAGGTCCAGTTGGTGGTGTAGGCAAGGCGCTTGACGGCACCATCGGTAAGCTCACCGGTGTTGACCAGCAGGTCCGCGATCGCCGGGGTGGAATAGGTGTGGACCAGCGAGCCCGGGCCCAGCGCCAGGCCGTGGCTGAGCGGCGGAATGGACAAGTAGACGCGGCGCCCGCGCTCCAACTTCTCTGCATCGATGCCGTCGAGGGCCTTGGTCATGTCCTCGATGAGGGCAGCAACCTCTGGGAAAGTCTCGTCGTTGGCTGTACCGCGCGCGAGGGCATCGCGCAGGTTAGGCATGATTTCCTTGACGGTGTGTCCGCTGGTAAACAGCGCATCGGCCACCGGGTCCATCTTCCAGAAAGCCTCGTGGTAGCGGTCTGCGCGCTCTTGGCCAAAGGTGGCGATGAATTCTTCCTTATCGCCGCGCCCGGCAGGCCACTCGCCGACGGTGCCTAGGGACATATTAGTAGTCATGGTTGTCTCCTCTGAGAATGTTATGGGGGATGGGGTTAGCTGCGGGCCTCTTTGGAGTCATCGTGCAGCGTGTAATCGGACTTGGTTTCGGGCTCGTTTTTCGCGATGTGCGCCTTAATCACCGCAGTGACATCGGACCATGGCGGCTTATTCTTATTAGCGCGCTTAATCTTTGCCTTTTGCGCACCCGGCAGCTTGTCCCGCAGGCGGGCAACCTTGGCTTCTGCCCGCGCGGCACCCCGATACAGGATGGCCCACGGCTTGTAGTTCACCTTTTCCCAGCGCGTGCCCTTGACCATGAACTTGGTATCTTCCACGCCGCAAATGGTGGTCAGCGCACCGAGCGCCATCTTGGGGACCAGCGGGTGGATGGTTTCTAGGATGCTCATCAAGGCGGTGGCCACGCGCTCGTGGTAAGTGGAGGAATATCCGCCATTGGCATAGATGAAATCGGTCATCTTGCGCATTTCATCGCCGGTCTTGGGGATGAGGCGCTCTTCGGCACCCATCATATAAAGGATGTATCCCCAGTACTGGGCCACATCGTCCCAGTCCTGGCCGGAGTGCGGGCGGCCAAAGCGCTCGTCGATGGCCAGCGGCATCATCCCGAACCAGCCCTCACCGGAGACCAAGAAGCTAGAGCCAATCGGCCGGCCGAATTCGTTGTAGTGCTCCTTGCCCCACATCTTTTCTAGGCCACGATTGGCCTGGGAATGCAGCAGGCGCACGCGCACGGCAGCCTTGCGGCCTTCACCGAAGCGGTCAAAGACGTCCTTCTTGCCCAAGTCCGTGAAGAATTGCGCAGTTTCAATAGAGCGCTGCATGGCCTTGAACTCGAACATCCCGGTCTCACCCGTGGCCGCCGACGTGCGGTCCTCCATCGTGGTGGCCCAGTACGCGAAGGCAATAGCCAGAACCTCTGAGGTGCGTGTGACGTTGTAGTAGGCCACGCGGCCGCGCTCTGCGGCCTCGAGATCCAGCCACTCCGGAATGCGGTCTACCTCTTTAAAGAAGTCCACCAGTTCCGGGGCCGGGTCCTCTACCGTCTCGATGCCGTGGTTGAGCGCCTGCTCAAACTTGGCGCGCGATTCCTTGGCACCATCACGGCGGAAGGCCTCCGCCAGCTTTTCGCCGGTCTCGTCGGTCTGCCACATGTGGTCATCGAGAAGCTTGGTTTGCAGGCTGTCGTAGCCTGCCCACTCATCTTCTACCGTGTGCCAGGAGTCAAAGACATTGTGCCGAAGCTCCGACCAGCCTGGCGTCGCGGTGCGACGCTTCGGCGCCGGGCGCAGGTCCATGCCATCGCGGTAGAAGTAGCGGAAATCCTCATAGGGATTATCGGACATGGGCAGAACCTTTGGTTCCGCCTGCGACGTGTTGGCAACGTCAGAAGTATCTGTGGGAGCAGTCATTGTGTTTTATTCCCTTCCTTATTATTAGGCCTTGGTAACTAGCAGCAAGCGCAGAGGCTAGTTCCGGCGGGCTTCCTTAGAGTCATCGTGCAGGGTCCACTCCGCCTTGACGTCTGGCTCATGGTTATTGATGTGCTCTTGCACTTCTTCCAACGCATTGATCCACAGCGGGCGACCTTGCGCGGCGTTGTGCTTCTTGTATTCCTCCGCACCGGGTTTTTCATCGGCTTCGCAGGCTTCCTTTGCCTCCGCGCGCGCCTTGGCTTCGAAGTCTTTGGCCGCCTGGGAAAAGTCCATATCGGCCCAGCGAGTTCCTTCCACCATGAACTTGGTGTCCTCTTCTCCCACCAGCGTGGCCAGCGAGCCCAACATTTCTAGTGGAAGGTCCGGATTCATCTGTTCCACGATGGACATCAGTGCCGTAGCCACCCGCTGGTGGTACGTCGAAGAACGCCCGCCGTTTGCGTAGATGAAGTCAGTCATCTTACGCATCTCATCGCCGGTCTTGGGGATGATGCGCTCTTCCCCGCCCATCATGTACAGCACATATGCCCAGTACTGGGCGACGTCGTCCCAGTCCTGACCGGAGTGGGGGCGTCCGAAAAACTCGTCGATGGCCAGCGGCATGAGCGCGAACCAACCTTCGCCGGAGACCAAGAAGCTAGAACCGATGGGGCGGCCAAATTCGTTATAGTGCTCCTTGCCCCAAAGCTTTTCCAAACCGCGGTTTGCCTGGGCATGCAGTAGGCGGACGTGGACTGCGGACTTGCGGCCTTCCCCAAAGCGGTCGAAGACGTCCTGTTTACCCAAGTCCACGAAGAACTTGGAGGTCTCCAGTGCACGTTGCATCGCCTTAAACTCGAACATCCCGGTCTCACCCGTGGCCGCAGAGGTACGGTCTTCCATGGTGGTGGCCCAGTAGCCAAAGTTGAAGGTGAGAAGGTCCGCGCTCGGGGTGGCGTTGTAATAGGCTACGCGCCCGCGCTCAGCGGCTTCGAGGTCGATCCAGTCTGGGATATTATCGACCTGTTCGAAGAAGGCCACCAATTCCGGTGATGGATCCTCAACGGTCTCGATTCCTTCATTCAGCGCCTGCTCAAATTTGGCGCGCGATTCCTTTGCGCCATCGCGGCGGAAGGACTCCGCCAAAGCGGCACCCTGCTCATCGGTTTGCCACATGTGATCATCGAGCAAACGCGTTTGCGGGGTGTCGTAACCTTCCCACTCATCGTGGACGGTGTGCCAGTGGTCAAAGATATTGTGGCGCAAGGTGGACCAGCCGGGCTTGTCCACGCGGCGCTTCGGCGATGGGCGGAGATCCATGCCATCGCGGTAGAAGTAGCGGAAATCCTCATAGGGATTATCGGACATGGGCAGAACCTTTGGTTCCGTCCGAGTTTCGGTAGGAGCAGTCATGGGGAGTGAACAACCTTTCCAATCTTGGTGCTACACCACACACATTTCCTGATTATGTGGTCTAGTTCACCATCTAGCTGTGTCCGTAAGCCTATAGAGACATTGCCCTCCACTGCAATGAATTTTGTATCCAATTTTCCGGGAAATTACCGGGCGTCAGAACCGCCGCTACACCCGCCTTCACAGCACCTATCCTCTCCTGCGCAAATAGCAAAAATGGCAACCTTGGCAGATTTTGCAAACCTTTTGCCTGCTCACCCCATATAGGTGTACTAAGCGCACACGTGTCCGCTATGCGAACGCTTTTGTAACCTGTATCTCCCTTTAGGCTGTACCATGACGTGCATTACATACAGTGAATTGGCAATGAACCACAGCCACGAAAGCGAGGTCTATTCACCCCTATGCCTAGTTCTCCTTCCCAACCTGCACCCCAGCTTGCCGATGCCCCCTCCACCACCGCCACGGTGCAAAACGTCACCGCCGTAGCCGATGACCTTGCGGTCATCGAATTTTCGCTGGACGGTGATGCTCCGCTTGCTGAATACTCCCCCGGTTGCCACGTCGATATCACCCTCCCGGGAGCAAATGGCGAGATGCTTACCCGGCAATACTCGGTTTTTGAGCTGACCGATTCCTCTACTCCTGCCGCTGGCCAACAAAAACGGCCAACGTACGGCGTCGCGGTAAAGCGGGAGGAAAACTCCACGGGTGGATCGATTGCGATGCTCAAACTGCGCTGCGGAGATAGCTTTGAAATCTCGCAGGCATTTAATAACTTCGAGCTCGTGGCACACGCCGGCTACTACGTCTTGGTTGGCGCCGGCGTGGGCATTACCCCCATGCTCTCGATGGCCCAATCCCTCGAGCGCGAGAACAAGCCGTATATCGTGCTCTTTTTCGCACGCGATGAACACCATGCGGTGCTGCTCGAGCAATTGCGCGAAACCTGCGGCGATAAGCTCATTGAGGTCTTTGGCCGATCACGCGAAAAGCAGGCAGATATCTACCGGCATCTGCTGGGCCAAGCGCCGAAGGAGACGGCCTTTTATGTCTGCGGCCCGCAAGGTTTCATGGATTCCGCGAAAGAAGTCGCGCTCGAGTATTTACCCGAGCACGCTTTTCACTGGGAGAACTTCCACCCCGATCTAAAAGCACTGTCCGGTGAGAAAAACGCCGGAGCCGGCGACGGCCCGTTCGAAGTAGAATTTTGCGGCGAGACAGTAGAAATCCCAGAGAATAAGACGGTCCTAGAGGTCCTTGAGGAACTCGATCTACCCGTAAAATCGCGCTGCCTGGAAGGCACGTGCAGCACCTGCATCATGCGCGTGGTCGACGGCGAACCAGATCACCGCGATTCCGTCTATGACGCGCAAATGTATGCCGATGGGGCCTTCGCCCCGTGCGTCTCCCGCGCGCTAAGCCCCAAGCTCACCTTGGAGCGCTGGCGGCAATAAACCCAGCCCCCATACGCTGCTCGAGCGAGGAAGCTGGGCTGGGAAAATTGGGGCATCGGCAAGCGCAGCACCTCCTTATAGGGCGCGCACCATAATCACACCGATGATGACCAAGACCAAGCCAATGATGCGGTGTACCGGCGGCAGGCCGCGCTCGGCATTGCCCCAGCCCAACGACTCAATGACCTGGCCGCAAATGATTGAGCCCACCAGTGAGCCGATAACCGTCGTGCCGGTGCCGATCATGGGCGACAGCGTCGCGCCTCCCACCACAAAGAGCGCGCCGAGCACACCGCCGAGCCACATCCACCAAGGCCCGGGTGCGATACCGCTCAAAAGGGCACGACGGGGAGCCTTCCACCCCAGGGTGAGCAGGGCCAATAGAATCACTCCAACGCCCAGGGAAATGACGCTGGCGGGCATGGGGCTATGCAACGCACCTCCCAGGTAACCGTTGACGGCGGTTTGGGTGGCGGAGCCCATGCCGATGAGCACACCGAAGACACGCCACAGCCACAGCGAAATCCCGGTGGCTTGCGCGCGCGTGGTGACGGCACCCCGGCCTATTTCTAATACCAAGGCGATGCCGCCCACAACGATGAGCGCGCCGAGGACGCGCAGCGGGCCGACCGGCACCAACGGCGATTCAAAGAGGCCGGTCAGGTCATAAATTAGGCCCATCGTTACCTGGCCCAAGATGGGAAGAATGACGGTCTCTACGCTGCCGATGCGCGGGAAGAGCAGGATATTTCCCACGATGAAGGCCACGCCCATAAAGCCGCCGAGCCACACCCACCGCGGTTGCGCAGCCGCCAGCGCTAGGTCCGGTATCGCATCACCGGTGACAATGAGCGCGAGGATGGCGGAGACGGCAAAGCCGATAATGAAGGAGAAGAACCCGGCGGCGATGGGCGAGCCCACGGACTCGCGCAGACGCGTATTAATGGCCGTTTGCGCCGGGACGATGGCGCCGACCAGCATGGCGGCGATAACCAACATTGTTTTTCCTTCCCCACAGGTTTGGGTCTAAGCAAAGCCTGGGACTAGGCGTGACATAGAGATGTAATTTTAGAGACTTAAAATGCAAAAGAGTGCAGGCCGGCACAAAGCGGAACCTGCACTCTCTCGCTAGAAGGAGCCGGGTTTAGTCATCCGTAGGGATGGAGTCGGTACCTTCCAGCAGCTTGGCAACATAACCAGTGTTGAACTCGCCGCTGCGGAACTTTTCACTGTCCAACAGCATGGCCTGGAATGGCGCCGTGGTGACAACGCCTTCTACCTGCAGCTCGTCGATGGCGCGCAGCATACGGGTAATGGCCTCATCGCGGTCTTCTGCCCATACGATGAGCTTGCCCACCATGGAGTCATAGAACGGCGGAATGGTGTAGCCCGTTTCGATATGGGTATCCATGCGCACACCGAAACCACCTGGCACGCGGTAGTGTTCGATCTTGCCCGGCCGCGACGCGAAGTTCTGGTTCGGATCCTCGGCGTTGATGCGGCACTCGATGGCATGGCCACGAATCTCCACATCATCCTGGGTGATGGACAACTTCTGCCCGGAGGCAATGCGCAACTGCTCCTTGATGAGGTCCACACCGGTGATCATCTCCGTTACGGGGTGCTCAACCTGGATGCGGGTGTTCATCTCGATGAAGTAGAACTTATCCTCGGTGTTATCGAAGACGAACTCGATAGTTCCGGCGTTCTTGTACTTCACCTCTTTACACAGGTTAATCGCGGCTTCCTGCATTTCCTGGCGCAGCTCATCAGTCAGCACCGGCGAAGGGCCTTCCTCAATGAGCTTCTGGTTGCGTCGCTGCGAAGTGCAGTCGCGCTCTCCCAGAGCGACGGCATTTTCGCCATCTGCCAGCACCTGAATCTCGATGTGGCGGATATCCGTCAAGAAGCGCTCAATGTAGACCGACGGGTCATTGAACGCGGACTCAGCCTCGTTCATGATCTCGTTGAGGTCCTTTTCCAGCGTGTCCTCGGATTCCACGACGCGCATACCGCGTCCACCACCACCGGCGGCAGCCTTAATCAGCAGCGGGAAGCCGGTGTTGTGGGCAACCTCCAAGGCCTCATCGAACTCGGTAACTACGCCGTCGGAGCCCGGCACAGTGGGAACACCGGCGGACTTGGCGATGCGCTTAGCTGCGATCTTGTCACCCATCAAGCCGATGTGTTCAGCCGAAGGGCCAACAAAGCCGATCTCTTCTTCTTCCACCATGCGGACAAAGTCCGGCTTTTCGGACAAGAAACCGTAGCCCGGGTGAATGGCGTCCGCTTTGTACGCCATAGCGGCAGAAATAACCAGCTCGGGGCTGTTGTAGCTCTTGGAGACATTCGCTGGGCCGATGCAGACTGCTTGATCGGCGAGCTTTACCGGCAAGGAGTCCTTATCGCCTTCGGAATAAGTAAGGATGGACTTGATGCCCAATTCCTTGCAGGCGCGAATGATGCGAAGCGCAATCTCACCGCGGTTAGCAATGAGCACGCTACCTAATAGATCTGACATATTTTCCTCCAGGTCGATTACTTCGGCTGGATGACCATGATGGGCTGGCCGTGCTCCACGGCGTCCTCGTTATCAACGAGAATCTCCTTCACGGTGCCGGCAACCTTGGACTCGATGTTGTTCATCAGCTTCATAACCTCGACGATGCACAGCACCTGGCCAACCTCGACCTCGTCGCCGACCTTGACGAACGGATCTGCGCCCGGCTTCGGAGCAGCGTAGAAGGTACCGACCATGGGAGCCTTAACGGTCTCGCCCTCTGCGGACGGCTCACCGGAGCCGGAAGCCTGTGGCTCTTCCTTCGGTGCTTCCTCTTGTGCAGGAGCAGGCTTGGACTCAGGCTCAGCGGCAGGCGCGGAAGCCGGTGCGGCTTCCTGTGCTGGTGCTGCTGCTGGAGCTGCGGCCGGAGCGGCTTCCGGAGCCGGCGCCGGACGGTTCAGGCCGCCCGGGGTGCGGGACATCGCGAGCTCGACATCGCCGTACTTAATCTGCAGCTCTTGGATGTCATCAGAAAGGTTGGCCCACTTCAGCAGGGACTTCAGGTCGTGCAAGTTGGTGGAATCAGTCATGATTACTTTTCTCCTTTGGTGAGGTTGATTTCCAAGTCGGAAGTCTTGAGGTGGAAGTCGGTGGTATCGGAAGAGTCGTAGATTTGCTGTACCAGGGAGGTAAGGACGCCGCCCTTGACGCCTTCGCCCTCGCCGCCGCGGCCTTCGGCCACAAAGCGCTTCATCTCATCGACCTGGCTGCCGGCGAACATCACGCGAAGCAGCAGGGTGTCGATGTCCTCGTCCGGGTGAGCCTTCTTCAGGTCCGGCAGAACCGGCTTGAGTTCTGGGATTTCCTCCGTGATTTCGGAGGAACCGTTGGCCATGATCTTCTCCAGCACGTCTGGGTCCAGCGGGGCGAGCGGCTCGCCGTAGTAACCCAAGGCGTACTTCTTAATCTCGTTCGGGACCACGGAGTAACGGTCACCCGTCATCACGTTCATGACGGCCTGGGTACCCACGAACTGGGCAAACGGCGTAATCATGATGGGGTATGCGAGCTCTTCACGGACGCGAGCTACCTCGTACAGCAGCTCTTCGAAGCGGTCACCCAACCCAGCGGTTTCCAGCTGGGATTCGAAGTTGGTAAGCATGCCGCCGGGTAGCTGGTGCATGTAGTGCAGGCCATCGAATGCGCGCGGAACGCCTACTGGCTTATCTTCCGTATCGGCAATTTCCTGAATGCGCTCGCTGGCAGAATCGATGCGCTCATCGTCGACGTCCACCGTGTAACCCAGTGCGCAAAGGTCGCGCACCAAGGCCTGGGTGGCCGGCTGTCCCGGGCCATTAGCCAGAGGAGCGATGGAGGTGTGGATGGAATCCACGCCCAATTCCGCCGCGAAGAGGTAGGAAAGCGGCGACAGGCCGGTCAGCGAGTGGGTGTGCACCTCGAGCGGTACGTCACCGATGGAGCTGCGGATCGCCGGGATGAGGGTCTTCAAACGGTCCGGAGTAAGCAGGCCGCCGGCGTCCTTCAGCATGATGCGGTCTACATCGGTGCGCTCGAGCAGCTCCGTGGCCTTCCGCTTGTACAGGTCATCGGTGTGCACTGGGCTCAAGCAGTAGGACAATGCGCCGAAGGTTTCGGCACCGAGTTCCTTGGCCAGTTTGAGGCCCTGGTCGATGTTGTCGATGTCATTCAAGCCATCGAAGGAGCCGATCACACGGAAGCCATTGGCGTAGAGGCGCTCGGTCCAGTTCAAGATGGCGTCATCCGGCAGGAAGTCGAAGGAAGCCAGGTTCTTGGAACGAATGAGGGCGCGGAACTTGGTGCCCGGCGCGGCGTTCTCGTGCACGAGGCGAACGCGCTCCCACGGGTCTTCCTTGAGGTAGCGCACGGAGACGTCGAACTGGATGGGCGCTACCAAGTCCACGTGCTCGAAACCAGCGTTGGTGATGTCATCCAACAGCGAAAGGATGTGGCTCGTGGTCATGCGGGTGGCCCAGATGCTCTGGTGCGCATCACGCAGGGTGGTATCGATGATGTTGATCTTGCGCTCGCTATCGGCTGGGCGTCCGCCCGCGGCCATGATTTCGGCGAGGCCTTCTGTGCTTAGTTCCTCGGGACTAAGAGCAGTCATAAATCCCTCCTTAGGGTGTGGCTCCGGAAAGACTCGGTTGGTTCACAGTGATGGTTCACTTTGGTGGTTCAAGACTCTTCGAAAACCTTCCGTGTCGTGGCTCACACGCTACACCACACCTAAATTCTCGGTGCTGGAAATCCGGCCAGAAATGTCCTTTTCCTGCGAATTCCAAGCTCGTCACGGCAAAGAATTTGCCCAAATACCCCTATACGGGGTCACAGTGCGCACTACTGTTCACCTGGCGAACGCGTAGTTTTTTCGGCCTCCTCCCCTAAAAAGTGGTGGAAGACATGCAGTTTCTAGTCAGTAACCAAATCCACCTCGATAGTGCCGGGATTTTCGTGGTCCACATCGCGGACTAATCGAAGTGTGATGTGCGTAATATCTTCTTCAATATTTCGGACCTATCCCTAGGAGGAACATTGACTTCTACCGCCCCGCCGAGCCCCACACCCACTTCGCCATCGGGCTCAACCAAAACGGACCGCAAATCCCTCGCAGCCAGCCTGACCGGCCAGGTCCTTGAATGGTACGAGTGGAGCTCCTATGCGGTTTTCGCCCCATTTATCGCCGCGGCGATGTTCGACAAGAGCGATCCTGCTTCCGCACTGCTTGCCACCTTCGGTGTTTTCGCCGTTGGCTTCTTGGTCCGCCCGCTGGGCGGCATCATCTTTGGCCGCATCGCTGACCAGCGCGGCCGCAAGACCGTCTTGATGACCACCATCATCATGATGGCCAGCGCCTCCGTCCTCATCGGCTTGCTACCCACCTACGAATCCATTGGCATCTGGGCTTCTGTCGGCCTGCTCTTCATCCGCGTGCTGCAGGGCTTTGCACACGGCGGTGAATCCGCAGCCGCCAATAGCTACATCCCCGAGATCGCTCCAAACGCCCACCGCGGCCGCTGGGGTTCCATGGTCTATGTCTCCATCTTCGGCGGTTCGGTCATCGCCTACGTCTTGGGCGGCGGCATTTCGCTGGTCCTGACGGACGAGCAGATTGGTGCTTGGGGCTGGCGCATTCCGTTCCTCTTGGGTGCCGTCGCAGCGCTGATCGCGTTGTACCTGCGCCGCCACATGAAGGAATCGGATCACTTCCAGGAAATCGATAGCGCCGAGCCCACCGTTGAGGCTCCGAAGCGCACCAAGAAGTCCGTGAACTCGGAAAAGCCGGCTTCGGTTGCCCGCCCGGCATGGCAGAATATCTTGCTCGTCGTGGGTATGGTCTCCGGCGTTACAGCCTCGCACTACACGTGGACCTCCTATGTTTCCACCTACGCCATTAGCCACGAGGGCATGTCCACTCAGGGTGCTTATTGGGTCACCGTGGCCGCACAGACCGCTGGTCTCATCGCCCTCCCGCTGTGGGGCAGCCTGTCCGATAAGATCGGCCGCAAACCCGTCATTTATATCTGTGCCATTGGCCTAGCCATCCTGCAGATTCCACTGATGAACTTCATCGATGATCGCCCCTGGACCCTGCTGGTGGCCTCCACCATCGGCGTAGTCATCGTTGCTGCCGGCGGCGCGCTGTTGTCCTCCATCATGTCCGAGGTCTTCCCCACCGCTCAGCGCACCCGCAGCATCGGCCTGGCCTACTCGCTGTCTGTCGCCGTCTTCGGCGGTACCGCACCGTATATCTACCAGTGGTTCGTGGCCCACGGCCTTACTTGGGCTTCTGGCTTCTACGTCGTCGCACTGTGCATCCTGACGCTTATCAGCATGTACATCCTGCCTGAAACCAAGGGCGTAGACCTGCGCGATGTCTAATCCACTCACGGAACACTAAATCGCCGCTTCCCAGCCTTTCCCGGGAAGCGGCGATTTTTCACGTCCACAACTAATTAGTCGAGCGCTACCTTAAAGGGTGCGTCCGTGACCTCGCGGATGGACTCCTCGGTTTCGCCCTCGGCGATCTCGATAAGTGTCAGACCCTCCAGCTCGTCCACGGTGAATACGGCGCGGTCCGTGATAATCAGATCCACACAGCGAGCGCCGGTCAGCGGCAGCTGGCACTCCGCCAGAATCTTGGAATCGCCGTGCTTGGATACGTGCTGCATCATCACCACGATGCGCTTGGCTCCATGCACTAGGTCCATCGCACCGCCCATGCCCTTGACCATCTTGCCGGGGATCATCCAGTTGGCTAGGTCGCCAAACTGGGATACCTCCATGGCGCCGAGCACCGCAACATCGATGGCGCGGGAGCGGATCATGGCAAAGGACTCGGACGAGGAGAAGAAGGATGCACCAGGGGCTTCGGTAATGGTTTCTTTACCGGCATTGATTAGCTCCGGATCCACCTTGCCCTCTTCAGGGTAGGCACCAACGCCCAAGATTCCGTTCTCAGAGTGCAGGACCACCTCGCGGCCCTCTGGCAGGTAGCCGGGGATGAGCGTCGGCATGCCGATGCCCAGGTTGACGTAGTCACCATTGTCCAGTTCTTGTGCGGCGCGTGCCGCCATTTCTTCGCGTGACCAGGTCATTACTTGCTCACCGTCCTGAATTCGATTCCGGTTTCTTGCTTACCCACTTCCACTACGCGGTCTACGTAGATTCCGGGCACATCCACCTCAGCGGACGGTACGGCCTCGACCAGCTGCTCCGCTTGCACGATGGTGATATCGGCGGATTTAGCCGCATCGGGGTTGAAGTTCTGGGCGGTCTTATTAAAGGCGAGGTTGCCAAAGCGATCCGCGCGAGCGGCGTGGACGAAGGCAAAGTCTGGGGTGAGGGCTTCTTCCATGACGTAGAGCTCGCCGTTAAACTCGCGGGTTTCCTTCGGTGCGGAGGTCTCCGCAATGGTGCCGTCGGGGTTGTAGCGGGTGGGGATATCGCCATCGGCAAGCGGCGTGCCCACGCCAGCCTTGGTATAGAAGGCTGGAATGCCCGCGCCACCGGCGCGCATGCGCTCTGCCAAGGTACCCTGCGGGGTGAACTCGACAGTGAGCTCACCCTCGAGGTACTGACGTGCATATTCCTTATTGGTTCCCAGGTAGGAACCGATGGAACGGGCGATGCGGTGATCCTTGAGCAGCAGGCCTAGGCCAAAATCATCCGTACCGAGGTTATTGGAAATGATGGTGAGCTCGCTCGCGCCTTGGGAACGCAGCGCAGCAATGAGTTGCGCCGGGATACCCACAAGGCCGAATCCGCCCACCGCGATGGAGGAACCGTCCGGGATATCCGCGACGGCCTCCTCTACTGAGGCTATGACTTTATTCAACATGGCCTTAGACTACGTGTGGTTCACAGACAGCACAAGAGTTCAGAATGCGAACATTATCGGGTACACTAAAGAGACCTGGGCCACTTAACCCTGAAAATAGCTTGGAGGACACACCGTGGCAGACACCCCCGTAGTGCAATCACTAGCCCGCGGACTCAACGTCATTCACTCGTTCAATGACGAACGCCGGCGGCAAACACTGGCCCAGGTTGCCAAGGTCACAGGCTTAGCGCGCGCTACCGCACGTCGCTTTTTACACACGCTTGTCGCAGAAGGTTATGCCCGCACCGATGGCTCAGATTTTTGGCTCACCCCGCGCGTTTTGGAACTGGGCTATTCGTACCTATCGAGCTTGGGCCTGCCGGATATTTCCCAGCCCCATTTGAGGGAGTTATCCACCAAACTCGATGAGTCCTGCTCTGTAAGCGTGCTCGACCGCGACACCGTGGTCTATATCGCCCGCGCCGCAGCGCACCGCATCATGTCCACCAATATCACCATCGGTACGCGCTTCCCGGCGCACGCCACCTCCATGGGCCAGGTGCTACTCGCCGATTTAACGCCGGCAGAGCTGGATGAGTATTTCGCCACCACCGCTCCGCTCGAGCAGGTCACCCCGCACACCCTGGTATCCCAGGACGCGCTGCGAGCCCGCCTCGGCGAGGTGCGGCGGCGCGGCTGGGTCATCGTGGATCAAGAGCTAGAAATCGGCCTGCGCTCCATTGCCGTTCCCATCCGGGATCGCACCGGACGCGCAGTGGCGGCCATCAACATTTCCACCCAGACCTCCGTGTATTCCACCCAAGATCTCACCGCGCAGATCCTCCCGGAGCTCCTCACTACGTGCGCGGCTATTTCCCACGATCTCACTACTACCGAAATTTCCTAAGGAGAATCCATGCAAACCCAAGACGTAGTCCTGTGCTACCCCAAGCGCACCCCGGTCGGCCGCTACGGCGGCGCGCTGAAATCCGTCCCCGTCCAGGATCTGGCCAGCCTGGTGGTATCCACCATCGTGGAAGAATCCGGCATCGACCCGAACATCATCGATGACGTTATCCTCGGCCAAGCCTCCCCCAACGGGGCTGCGCCTGCCCTCGGCCGCGTCGCCGCACTCGATGCCGGCCTGCCAGTCTCCGTGACCGGCATGCAGCTCGACCGCCGCTGCGGCTCCGGCCTGCAAGCCATCGTCACCGCCGCCGCCCACGTCGCCACCGGCGCAGCCGAGGTGGTCATCGCAGGCGGCGCCGAATCCATGTCGCGCACCGAATACACCGTGGACAGTGACATTCGCTGGGGCGCTAAGGGCGGAAACATGGTCTTTCGCGATCGCCTCCAGGAGGCCCGCGAAACCGCCGGTGGCAAAAACCACCCCATCCCCAGCGGCATGATCGAAACTGCCGAAAACCTCCGCCGCGAGCGTTCCCTGTCGCGCGAGGACCAAGATGAGCTTGCGGTGCGTTCCCACCACAACGCCGCACGTGCGCAAGAGCAGGCGCTTTTCGATGCCGAAATCGTCCCCGTCTCCGTCCCCCAGCGCAAGGGGGATCCCATCATCGTGGACAAGGATGAACACGTGCGCGCTGATTCTAGCGTGGAAAAGCTGTCCAAGCTGCGCCCAGTGATGGACAAGCAGGACGACGAGGCCACGGTGACCGCGGGTAACGCCTCCGGCCAGAACGACGGCGCCGCCGCCGTGCTCGTGACCACCCGTGAAAAAGCCGACGAGCTCGGCCTCGAGCCAATGGTGACCGTGAAGGGCTGGGCGCTGGCCGGTGTAGAACCAGAGCGCATGGGCATCGCCCCAGTTGAGGCCACCCGAAAGGTCATGGACCGCCTCGATCTCACCTTCGATGACCTCGACCTCATCGAGCTCAATGAGGCCTTTGCCGCCCAAGCCCTCGCGGTACTAGATCAGTGGGGCATCTCCCCCGAAGATCCTCGCTTCAACCCCAACGGTTCCGGCATCTCGCTGGGCCACCCGGTGGGCGCGACCGGTGCCCGCATCGTGGTTACCGCCGCGCACCACCTGCGCCGCACCGGCGGCAAGCGCGCGCTAGTCACGATGTGCATCGGCGGCGGCCAGGGCCTTGCCGCCATAATCGAAACCGCCTAGTACTCGCAGTGAGGGCCTAGGCGGTATCGGGGGCGGGCGACCAAGCTAGCCTTGGACGCTCACGCTGCCATCTGCATTAACGTTGACTTGCGCCGCCATGGCGCGCGCCACGTTAAGACGCTGCCAGGAGCCGTCCTTGCCTTGCCAATCCAATGGATTGCCGGCAGGACGTGCGGTCTGGCGTAGCACCTCGGCGCGCTGTTCCGGTGTCAGGTTCGGGTGGGAAGCTGCGAGTAGTACCGGGGCGGCCTGCGGAACGACCATCGGCGCATCCGTCGGATTGCTTGGAGTAAAATCATAATCCAAGAAATCCGTGTATTCGTCTACAGCATCTGTAGTGGACCGGTATTCCTTGCCATCGGCCCTATCCTGTGCGACGAGTTCTTCTACAGATTTGCCCGTACGCCACTGAATCTCTTCACGAATTTCCTGCGCAGCCTGCTGCAATGCATCGCGCATGCGGTCATCGTTCAAACGATCCGCCGCCGCAGCTTGACCAGTCATGCGGCCACCAATGACGTCCAAGGGGTAGTGCACACCCAGAACGACGCGGTGGTTTCCTGCTTCGGCGCCGCGCAGCATTAATTGCGGGCCTACCTCTGGAAGCATAGAGGCCATCAAAGTGGTGATCCACGTTGCCTGGTTAGTGTGCCCGGAGGGGAAAGCCGGCGAGGTGGAATAGAGATCCTTCGACTCATCTTCGTAGCGGTTAATAGCATCGGGTGCCTGCACGAATGGGCGGTCATAACGGAAGTAGTACTTTTCTGCGAAGGTGGAGCTAGCCAGTCCACCTGCACGGGCGGCGTAGCCATTGCCCAGCAGGTACTGTGTTTTTGGCAGTCGATGCTCTGCCAAGGCTTCGCGGAATGCACCGCCCAGGCTCTCCCCCATGGAGTCCGAAATGGCTTCTAGCATCCCACCGGAGCTTGCCTTGGCATCGGATTGTGCTCGGGCGATCAGCTCAGGGTCATCGGCAGCCCCATTGTTAATGGCCACTACCTTATCCATGTTTTCTTCAAGGACCTCTGGCTGGTGCTTAATCTGGTCAAAACCGCGGACAACCTGCCAATAGTTGCCAAATTGGTAAGACGAAATATCGGATTCAAAGCCCACAAGATAGTCCGCACCAAAGGGCTGAGGAACCGGCGCGCCTGGGTGCTGCACAGGAGAAGGGCCAATGCTGGATCCACTGCTAGAACCCTGTACCTGCGGCACCTTGGACGAAAGCTCACCCGCCTGCGCAGCGGGTGCAAAGGAAGCAACGGTGAAGCTGGCGGCCGCTCCGAGAGCAAGTACTCGACGCGAAACACCACGATTGAAAATACGGGTCATATATCGCAACTTTCAGCTAGAAGTGATTTCCTCTGCACACTAACCAGCTAACGTTAAGGAAGTATGAACTGCGCACTAACCTTATTCAGCGCTTTTTTAAACAAATAGTTATATGACCGCTCAAGCTAATCGATGTCCCCAGCCTGCTCCACCCAGAACCGTGTTTCCTCGGACGGTTCAGCACCAGGCGCGGACAAGCCAGCCGTGGCGAGCGCGGCAAATGCCACTTCGGCGGCCATGGCCGAATCTCGCTGCTGATGAAGACTCATTAACTCAACCTAGCGCGAATAGGTGCCAATGAAAACAGGAGGGCGATTCCAGCGGGCGATTTCGGCGCGAAAGCGTACATACGCGGTAAGCTAGAGAAGAACTTTTGCTCGCATAGAATAAAGGGGAATTAGTCAATAATGATCCAATTCGTCTTCGGCGCCGCCGCAGGGTACGTATTTGGCACCAAGGCGGGCCGCAAGCGCTACCACCAAATGAAAAGCGCCTATCAAAAGACCGTCAACTCCCCCGCCACCAAATCTGCGGTGCGTTCCGCGCGCAAGATGGTAGCCAACCGCCTGGATCCAGAGCCACGCATGCGCGAAATCCACGACCTTTCCGAAAAGCGCCGTGGCAAAGGCAAGGCTCGCGGGAACCAGGCTCCACAGGCCGACCGGATTTATGAACCCGATGAGGACTAAAGCCTTCCCCGCAAACCCCTCCCCGGGCAGCGCCTGAACTAGCGCTCGAGTGCTTGCCCGGGGTTTTATATACCTGGGGTACCGCGAAAGGCGCGATCATTGAGCTCGCGGCGAGCCTGCTCCAAGGCAATGAGGTCTGCGAATACGGAGTTATAGCCTGCCTCATCATCGGTTGGCCGCATTCGGCCCAATTGGGCTTTCAGCTGCGCAATCTGATCACCCACGACGGTTTCCTGCAGCCGCGAGAGTACGGAATCCGCATATTTTTCTGCGCCCACGTCCGTGGGCAGGATGGCCTCGACTGCCAGCTCGGAGACGAAATTCCTTCCCGTAAGATCCTGCATTTCCCCGGCAACGGCGGCAATCCAATCCACCCCGGACATGGTGGCACCTTTTTCTGCGCCGCCCACGGCGGAAATCGCTTGGCGGACGATGCGGTAGGCGTCGTTGGTGTAGGCATCGGCAGTAATGCCATCAAAATATGAGCCAACGACCTCTGGCATCTGCAAGGCCAATTTCAGCGCCTCCCGCTGCGGCCACAGGTGGGTCTCCTTTGGGCTTGGCGGATGGATCATGGGCACATCCTGCTGCGCCGGCTGCGGCTGTGCATTATCAAAGCGGCGAATCGTCGGCTTGTCCACCTTCTTCGGCTTCTTTGCCTCCGCGCGCACTTGGCGCAGCACCTCTTCCGGATCATTCCAACCCACCCAGCCGGCAAGCCGGCGGGCGTACTCGCGCTGCAGGGGCTGGTCACGGATCTGTGCGACGATGGGCACCGCCCGCCGCAAAGCCTGCAAGCGGCCTTCGGCCGTATCGATCCGGAAATCAGCAATTACTGACTGAATGACGAACTCAAACATGGGGATGCGGTCTGCCACCAGATCGCGCACCGCGGCATCGCCCTTTTCAAGGCGCAGATCGCACGGGTCCATGCCGTCTGGGGCTACTGAGACGAAGGATTGTCCGGTAAATTTCTGCTCTCCGTCAAAGGCACGCATCGCGGCCTTCTGTCCCGCCTCATCACCATCAAAGGTGTAGATGAGCTCGCCGTGGAAATAGGAATCATCCAGCATGAGCCGACGCAGCACCTGCAGGTGCTCCCCACCGAAGGCCGTACCGCACGAGGCCACGGCAGTCTTAATGCCTGCCGCGTACATGGCCATCACATCCGTATAGCCTTCCACCACCACAGCTTGGTGGCCTTCTGCGATATTGCGCTTGGCCAAATCCAACCCAAAGAGCACCTTGGACTTGTGATAAAGCATGGTCTCGGGCGTATTCATGTACTTGCCCAGCTTGTCATCATCAAAGAGCTTGCGCGCACCAAAGCCAATGACGTTGCCGGAAAGATCCTTAATAGGCCACAGCAACCGGCGGTGGAAACGGTCAATGGGACCGCGCTTTCCCATCTTGGAAATGCCGGCTGCCTCTAGCTCTTCAAAGGAAAAACCCATGCGCAATAGGTGCTTTGTGGCGGTGTCCCAACCTTCCGGAGCGTACCCGCACTCGAAATCATAAATAACCTCACGGCTAAACCCGCGGTCCAGCAAGAAATTGCGCGCCGTTGCCGCCTCTGGGGTTTCCAGCTGCTTCCGGTAAAACTCGTGCACCGCTTTATTCGCCGCGATTAGCCGCTGCCTCGTACCCGGCTTCTCATTGCGGGCACCGGTCGAGCCACCCTGGTAATTAATGTGGTAGCCAATCTTCTGCGCCACAGCTTCCACGGCCTCCGGAAAAGAGACCTGTTCCATCTCCATCAGGAAGCTGAATACATCGCCACCCTTACCGGTGGAAAAGCAGTGATAATAACCGCGCTGCGGGCGGACGTGGAAGGACGGCGTCTTTTCATCCTTGAAAGGGCTCAACCCCTTCAAAGAATCATGCCCGGCAGGTTTGAGCTGCACGTATTCGCCCACGATTTCTTCTAAAGGCGCGCGTTCACGGATAGCTTGGATATCACTGTCCGGAATTCTGCCCTTTGCCATGGCTACAGACTACCCCGCCCATTTATCGAATGCTCAACCGCCAAAGCCAGGATGGTCGCATTGGGTTGTCCCGCTCAACAAGTACACAGAATCACCGTGTTTTACCCACATGTGGGGCAGCCTTTCGCCGAGTATTCCCACCCCCGGGACGGGGCAATTTTGGATATTGCTCTTGACGCGGTGGACGTTTATGTTTTGGAGATATTTCCTGCAACAATAAGGAGCATGTCCAAGTCCAAAGCGTCTAAGAAATCGCTTCCAGTGGCCCTTGGTGGACTCGCCATCGTCGCAGGCGCTAGTTATTTTGGCTTCGACCTCGGCGGTAACGAGGATGCAACGTCAACGGACGAGACCTGCGCAATTTCTTCCCTTCCCAGCGAGGCCGAAGAAACCGCAGACGATATTCTCGCCGGCGGCCCTTATGACTATCCCGACAAAGACAATTCCCATTTTGGCAATTATGAAGGCGTCCTCCCCCAGCAGGCGCAGGACTATTACCGCGAGTACACGGTAGAAACCCCTGGCAGTAATCATCGCGGATCGAGGCGCATCGTCACCGGCGGCGGCACCGAAGTCGACCCCGATGTGTGGTACTACACCGACGACCATTACCAAACATTCTGTTCTATCCCGGACGCAGAGGATTAATAGTGCACCGCATTTTAATTACGGAACCCATCCGTACCCGTACGGATTTCTTCAATGCCTTAGGACGCACCCATGGATGTGTGGATTGTGGCCCGCGCAGCCTAGAGGATCTAGCTAACTTCCTGCGTAAGAATGAAGTATCCACCATCGTGGCTGCCAATATGGAAATGGAATTGGATGACTTCGCGGCCATCGCGGCCGTTGTCCAAGATGAAGGCGTTAGGCTCGCACGCTAATAGCTAGTCCGCGGATGCTGTTACTCCGCAGATGCTGGCATTCCGCGGATGCTATAGGTCCTCTGCTATAACTGAGCATTGCGCGCCCTCAGTTATCACTTTTCCGCTTCAAAAATAGCAGCGGAGGTTGCACTTTTAGAGAAAGGCCGCTGCCGGAACCATCTGACCGAGCCCACGGCCCGTATAGCTACTAGCCCAAGAACCCCGAAAGGTCAGCGCTCCGGCGGGCAAGCCGCTCGAGGCGGGATTCGGTCATGGAGGCGATCTGGTCAACGATGGCACGGTCGCGGGCGGCGTCGGTATCGGCCTGCTCCCACCACAGGCGGAAGGTGGCATCGAGCGAACCGGGCGCACCGGCCACGAGGTAATCGTAGACGCGGTAAATGCGCTCGCGCTGGCGGTCTTGGCGCGCTAAGTGCGCTGGTTCATCCATTACATAAAGCACGGCGATCGTCTTTAAAAGCTTGACCTCTGCCTGCGCCAAGGGTGGAACGCGCAGGTCACCGTGCATGCGGCCGAGCTTATTGGCGCTGATGAGCTCGGCATTCGCCTCCGAGGTGGCACCGATGGTGGCGCCCACATAGCGTCCCACCAGCTCAGAGGTCATCTTTTTCAGCTTGGCATAATCGCGCAGGGTGTAGTCGAAATTACCAAGGGCGTTGATGACATCGAGGTTGCGCAGGCTATCGGCGGCTTCCAAGAGTTCATCGGCAGTTCCGCCAAAGGCCTCAGCGCCCTTTTCTGCAAGGTGGGCTAGTTCCACCAAATCCCACAACACGTTCAAGGAAATGCGCTGGGAGATGATGCCGTCTTCCACGTCGTGCACGGAATAGGCAATATCATCGGACCAGTCCATGACCTGGGCTTCGATGCACTTTCGCGTATCGCTATGGCCTTCGCGCAGCCACGCTAAAAGGTCAGCGTCCTCATCATAAGCGCCGTATTTGCGGTTGATGGTGCCATCCGGATTGGTCTTGGTCCAAGGATATTTGCAGGCCCCATCGAGCGCGGCACGGGTGAGGTTGAGACCAAAGCTGTGGGCGGTGCCATCGACGTCCTCGGCTAAGACTTTGGGCTCGAGCCGGGTGAGGATGCGCAGCGTTTGCGCATTTCCCTCGAAACCGCCTTGCGCGACCTCATTGAGCGCATTTTCGCCGTTGTGGCCATAGGGCGGGTGGCCGATATCGTGGGTGAGCCCGGCCATGTCACAGAGATCCGGATCGAGGCCGAGGCCGGCCCCGATGCCGCGGGCAATCTGGCCAACTTCGAGCGAGTGGGTAAGCCGGGTGCGCGGGGTATCGCCATCACGTGGGCCTACGACCTGGGTTTTATCCGCCAATCGCCGCAGCGCAGCCGAGTGCAAGACGCGAGCGCGGTCGCGGGAGAATACCCCGCGGTGTTCTTCGATATCGCTAATCGTGGACCCCTTAGGCCGTTCTTCGGCCAGCCGGGCAAAATCAGCTGCAGCATAAGAATAAGACACGGCGTTTTAGTCTATTCCCCCAGCGTGCGCTCTGCGTCTTTATTTTGCATCGTTTCGTGCCGCAGCTTCTGATTCGGCCGCAGAATCAGCTCCATGCGGTACAGGCGCCTTTTCCAGGCCCGCGCGCACTGGGGAGAAACAATGCTGGCGAGCCCAATATAAAACAGCCCGCCGCATTCGTGTGCGAGGTAGCGCCACCAAGGCTTGGAAAAGCGCCGGGCGGGATAATAAGGCGTGCCCGAAACCGAGGCATCGAGCCCTTCCTGCTTGGCGATGACCCACGTGCGCAACCTGTGCAAGGGATCGGTGACGATGATGGCATCGGCAATGCCGTGGGCATCGATAACCGCAGCTAAGGACTCGCGCGTATCGAGGCCTTTTTCCACAACAGAAACCTGCAGCTCAGGGAAGTGCTCGCGCAAGTAATCGCGAGCTACCCCGGCCTCGGTAAACCGATCCCCGGGCAGCTGGCCGCCCACGGTAATCACTGGCAGGCCGCGGGAAATGGCCAGCTCCCCGGCATGGCGCAGGCGCCCGGCCAGGATGCGGGAGGGGCGGCCATCGTATTGCGCGGTGCCTAAAACAACGACGTATTTCACAATGCTTCCCACCCTACTGCCTGCGAAGGAGGTTCTCCGGATTGGGCGTTCGGGCAGGTATGGTTGTGGGCATGAATCTTAGTGCACGAATCGGCCGCGCTACCATCGCGGCATTTTTGCTCGGCTGCACCTCCATTGGCGCAGGCCAGGCCCTAGCCGCGGAGACCACTACCATCGCCCAAGCCCCGGATACGGCGGCGGTGACAGACAGGGTAAATGATGAGGCAGGGGTCTTAAGCACCGAGGAAATTAGGGAGATCAATGAGAAGATCACCCAGCTGCAAAAAGACCAGTCGCTCATTATCTTTGTTGTCTTCGCAAACGATCTTGGCACTGATCCAGAAAGCTATGCGCGCAGCATCGTCAACGAAAAGGGCCCGAATTCCGCGGCCTATGTCGTTGGCGTCAATGAGCGCCAGGTGGGCGTGCAGACCGGCGATCAATGGCCCGAGGGCCGCCTGGATCAGATGTATGATGCCGCCTACAGCAAGCTATCCGCAGAGGAATACGGCGCTTCCGCGATCGCGCTTGCCGGTGCCGCCCTTGGCACCTCCAGCTCCTCCGATTCTTCCGGCATAGCCTGGCTGGGCGGTGGCGCCGCCGCCATCATCGCTGCAGGCGGTGGCGTCTGGTACTACTCTCGCCGCAATACAAAAAAGAATCAGGCTAAGACTTTAGAGTCTGCCCGCGAGATTGCGCCAGAAGATACCGACCAATTAAACCGGCTGCCGCTAGATACCCTGGATAAGTTGGCCCAGGAAGAATTGGTCTCCACGGATGAATCCATCCGCCGCGGCAAGGAAGAGCTCAATATCGCTTTATCTGAGTTCGGACCGGAGCGCACCCGCCCGTTTACCAAGGCGATGAATCATTCCACCTCTACCCTGCAAAAAGCCTTCAAGATTCGCCAGCGCCTCGATGATGCGGTACCAGAATCCCAAGCCGAGCGCCGGCAAATGCTAGTAGAAATCGTCTCTACCTGCGGCCAGGCCGATGATGCCCTAGATAGCCAGGCAGAAGAGTTCGCCCAGATGCGCGACCTGCTGCTACAAAGTGACTCCAAGTTGGACGAGCTCACCCAGCGCACCGTCGGGCTGCGCACTCGCTTGCCGGGCGCCGAAGGTACCCTCACAAAGCTCCAAGAGGACTACTCCGCAGAGGTCCTATCCTCCATTGCGGATAACCCTGAATTGGCGAGTGCCTCCCTCGATGAGGCGGAAAAGCTCCTGGACCAAGCCCGCAAGGTGCAGGGCCAGCCGGCTGGGAAGCAGGGTTCACTCGTGGGCCTTATCCGCGATATCGAGCACGCCACGGAGGTCACCGATAGGCTCCTGACCGGTGTAGAGCACGCCGAGGAGAATATCTCCTCCGCGCGCCGCAATTTGGGCGCGCTCATCACTGAGGTCGAGGACGAAATAGAGGAAGCCCGCGAGCTGGAGCGCCAGGGCAAATCCCAGGGCACCCAGGCGGATTGGGAGGCCCTCGAGGAGCTTCTGCAGCGCGCCTCTGCTGCGGTCACTGACGCCAAGCAGCAGGGCGATACGGATCCCTTGGGCCAGCACACCGCCCTTATGAGCATCGATACCGAGCTTGATGAGGGCCTCGACCGCGTGCGGGAAAAGACTTCCACCCACGCGCGCCAGCTCGAGCTTTTCCACCAGCAAATGTCGGTGGCAGAATCCAATATTCAGGCCGCTGAGGATCTCATTTCCTCGCGCGGGCGCATCATTGGTTCCGGCGCCCGCACCGCGCTTGCCGATGCCAAGCGTCTCCACGCCCAAGCCCTGCACACCCAACGCAGCGATATCCGCGGCGCGTTGCAATCCTCCCGCGAAGCCGTTGCCGCAGCGCAAACCGCCTTGCAACGGGCCAAGGATGATTCTGACGAGTATCGCCGCCAGCAACAACGCCAGCAGACGAGTTCCGCTGCCGGAAATATCATCACCGGAATGGTCTTAGGCCAAATCCTTGGTGGCGGTGGCCGCGGCTTCGGCGGCGGTTTCAGCGGAGGCGGCGGTAGCTTCGGTGGCGGTGGAGGAGGGTTCTCCGGCGGCGGTGGCGGAGGCGGTTTCCGCGGCGGCTCGTTCTAGAGCGGCGCCTTCCAGAGTGGCTCCTTCTAGACCGCCGGCTTAGAAGACCGGCTTGGTCGGTACTTAACCGCGCACGATGCGTGGTGTGGCATCGACAAGCAGGCAGCCATAACTCAGCACCACCGCATCCACGTCCGGCAAGCCGTGCCCGCTGGAATTGGAGGCCGATACTTCCAGGCCACTGCCCCGCGGGGTAAGACGGGCAACTTCGGTGCCCTCCGCATTACCTTGTTGTCCGTCAAGGGCGAGTATGCGGCGCTGCTTGCCAAAGATAGCGGACCGCTCCAAAAGGTAGTGGGCATCTCCGCAGGTAGCGCGCAAACGCGTGACGGTCAATCCCGCTTGCGAGACTTCACATTGCTTTGCGGTGCCGGAGTCCGCGCTGCGGCTGGCACGCGGCTGGGCCCGCAGGAAAAAGCGCGGGGAGGCGGTTGTCCCGTCTAGCGAGGTCGCCACGTCAAAAAGCGTATCTGGTTGTGTGGGATCCCCAGAGAGCGCGCCAGCAATGGTCAGTACCCCGTCCCGCACCCAAGCGATATCGGTTCCGCGCGCATCGCGCAGCGTAGTACCGTTCCACCGCCACGGCATCGTTTCCGCCATTAGAAAATGAACACCGCCAGCAAGGCGACGATGGAAGCCAATACCAGCGTGATGATCCATACCCACGCGGAGTTTTTGGTGTTCTTTTCCAAAATGGCGCGGGTAAACCAGCTGAGACCGGCGATCTCGGCGGTGCTCAAGCCTTTCGCATCCTCCTCGAATTCCAAAATGGCCTTGCGCACACCGGAGTTCTTAGCGGAAAACTGCGCCACTTTATTGTCATCGACGTCATCGATGATCCAATCGCCACTGTTTTCATTGACGTAATGAAAGGTGCGGCCATTGAGCGAGGCTTCAAGGCGCTTGTCGCGGCCGAGACGGCCGGCGAGGCGGTAGACGGAGCCATCATCAAGCGTGGCCGAAGCCCCCAAATCGCTGACCTCGACGCGCCAAAAGTTGCCATCCACCTCCGCGGAATGTTCCGCAAAGACGCCTAGGCGCTCCGGGCCCTCCTCAACGAGGAGGACGGGCTTGTCGCGCTCGGAGCGATCCCAGCTGGTGTAGTGCATCTGCTTAGCACCCAATCAGGCGCGCTGCGAGGTAGGACTCAAGATCCTCAATCTTTACGCGCTCTTGCTCCATGGTGTCGCGCTCGCGCACGGTCACGGCGTCATCCTCGAGCGAATCGAAGTCGAAGGTGACGCAGAAGGGCGTACCCACCTCATCTTGGCGGCGGTAGCGTCGGCCGATGGCACCAGAAACGTCGAAGTCCACGTTCCAGTAGGCGCGCAGCTTATCCGCCAGCTCGCGGGCCGGAGTGGAGAGCTCTTCCTTCTTGGACAACGGCAGGACGGCAACCTTGATGGGCGCCAAGCGGCGGTCCAAGCGCAGAACCACGCGCTTGTCGGTGCCGCCCTTAGCGTTCGGCGCTTCTTCCTCGTCGTAGGCATCTACCAGGAAGGCCATCATGGAACGGCCCAGACCAGCGGCTGGCTCGATGACGTAGGGAATCCAGCGCTCATCATTGGCCTGGTCATAGTAGGACAGGTCCTCGCCAGAGCCCTTGTCGTGGACGGAAAGGTCATAGTCGGTGCGGTTGGCCACACCTTCCAATTCGCCCCACTTGGAGCCCTTGAAGCCGAAGGCGTACTCCACGTCCACGGTGCGCTTGGAGTAGTGCGACAGCTTTTCCTTGGGGTGCTCGTACAGGCGTAGGTTTTCTTCCTTGATGCCCAGGTCGGTGTACCACTTGTAGCGGTCATCAATCCAGTACTGGTGCCACTCTTCGTCCTCGCCAGGCTTGACGAAGAACTCCATCTCCATCTGCTCGAACTCGCGGGTACGGAAGATGAAGTTACCCGGGGTGATCTCGTTGCGGAAGGACTTACCAATATTGGCAATGCCGAATGGCGGCTTCATGCGCGAGGAGGTCATCACGTTCTTGAAGTTGATGAAGATACCCTGTGCGGTCTCGGGACGCAGGTAGTGCAGACCCTGCTCGTCATCGACCGGACCCAAGAAGGTCTTCAGCAGGCCAGAAAAGGCCTTCGGCTCGGTCCAGTCACCTGGCTGGCCGGTTTCCGGGTCGTTGATATCAGCCAGGCCATTTTCTGGCTCGTGGCCGTGCTTTTCTTCGTAGGCCTCGAGCAAGTGGTCGGCGCGGTAGCGCTTACCGGTGTGGCGGGATTCCACTAGAGGATCAGTAAAGACCTCCACGTGGCCGGAGGAGACCCACACCTGGCGCGGCTGGATGACGGAGGTATCCACACCCACGACGTCGGGGCGGGATTGGACCATGTGGCGCCACCACTGGCGCTTAATGTTTTCCTTCAACTCCACACCAAGAGGACCATAGTCCCAAGCGGAGCGGGAACCGCCGTAAATCTCACCCGCCTGGTAGACCAAGCCGCGGCGTTTACACAGATTAACAACGGTATCGATAAGGGATGCCATGGTTGTAAAGGACTCCTCTGGTAGGGGACAGTCGTGACAATCCCATTCAGTCTAACCCTTATCCCCCATCAGTAGTGAGATCAGGGGGTGCAAATTTAAATCGGTTAATGTACAGGTAATGACCAACTTGAGGTAATATAGTAGTGGTCGACAGATAATAGATACCGTATTGAAGGTGCCCACTCCCTATGACGACCGTTCAATTAGCATTTAATAACTCTGCGGCCGCAAGCGTTATCGCGGCCCTCGATTCCCCGCTGCGCATTTCCATCATTACCCGCCTGGCGGAGCGCGACCATTACGTACACGAGCTGGTTAAAGCCACCGGCAAGTCCCAGCCGCTGATTAGCCAGCACCTGCGAGTTCTTAAGCAGGCAGGCATTGTCAGCTCCGAGCGCAATGGGCGCGAGGTGACCTACTCTCTGGTCGCACCGGAGGTTTTAACCCTTTTGGAAGACGCCGCGAAAATCGCCTCTTAATAACCGGTCTGCATATAAAGACGATTTATCATAGCGCTTGTTGAAAAAGAGTTGATAATATGAATGCCATGTCCATTCATGAGAGTATCCCCAAGCTCGGCTCGCGCAATACTAAACAGCGAACCGCGGTTGTTGAGGTCCTGCGGGACATCGACAAGTTCGCCTCCGCCAAGGAAATTTATCACCAGCTCCAAGAGCGGCAAGAAAAAGTCGGTCTCACCACTGTCTACCGCACCCTACAATCTCTTTCCGATATTGATGCCGTAGATGCACTACACATGCCCAATGGCGAGACCCTGTACCGCCATTGCGAAACCGATGCGCACCACCACCACTTGGTATGCACCAAATGCGGCCGCACCGAAGAAATCGATGGTGGACCCATTGAAAAGTGGGCTTCGGCCGTAGCCGCCGAGTACAACTTCGAGCTTACCGGCCACGACGCGGAGATCTTCGGCGTCTGTTCGCAGTGCGCGGCCGCACAGTAGTCACCGCACGGTAGTCTCGCGCGCCTTACTTAGCTGCTACTTCCCTACTTCACAGCACCGAAGCGGCGATCCCGGCGGGCATATTCCTCAATGGCGGCGAAGAGGTCCTCCGGGGTGAAATCAGGAAATAGCTTGTCCTGATAAATCATCTCGGCATAGGCGGACTGCCACAGCAGGAAGTTCGAGGTGCGCTTCTCACCGGAAGGCCGCAAGAATAGGTCCACGTCCGGCATCCCGGGATCATAGAGATGCTCTGCGATGGTGCTTTCTTTAATATCGCGCGGGCGAATTTCACCAGCGGCGACCTTTTCCGCAATCTGGCGCACGCCATCGACCATTTCCGCCCGGCCGCCGTAATTAACGCACATGGCCAGCGTCATTTTTGTATTATTCTTGGTCAATTCTTCGGCGGTTTCGAGTTCCTTAATCACCGAGCGCCACAGGCGCGGACGACGCCCCACCCACACCACGCGGACACCGCGCTCATTGAGCCACTCTCGCTGCCGGCGCAGCACGTCGCGATTAAAGCCCATCAAAAAGCGCACCTCTTCAGGGCTGCGCCGCCAGTTTTCAGTGGAAAATGCATAGGCCGAAAGGTACGGGACACCGGCGGCGAGGCAGGCATCGACGACATCGAGAAGCACCGCCTCTCCCCTGCGGTGGCCTTCCGTCCGTTTCATGCCCTTTTCCTGGGCCCAGCGGCCATTGCCGTCCATCACCAACGCAATATGGCGCGGCAGCAGCTCTTCCGGGATATTCGGCGGGGTCAGGCGACGAGAAGGATCTGGGGTAATCACGGACTACAGTTTACTGTTCCATCACCTGTAATGCGGACACATTTCGCTCCATGTGCCACTGCAGGTGCGCCCGCGCTAGCCGATGCCCCTCCTGCCGCTGCGCATTCGTCGGATTCGTCGGGTAGCCATGTGCCAAAAGCCACAAATGGTGGAGGGTTTCCGGATCCACCTCTGCAGCACCTGGCGGCCGGCATTCGTGGCAGGCGGCGCCGCCGACGGCCGGGTGAAAGGCGTGGTGCGGGCCGGGGCGCTGGCACTGGGCGCAATCAAAAAGGCTCGGCGCCCATCCGGCATGCGCCATGGCCTGCAATAAGAACGCATCAAGCGTTTGCGTCGGCTCCTCGGTTTGCAATTGCTCGAGCGTAGCTACGACTGCGTTGTAGAGGTACGGGTCGCCGTCGCCATCCGCGTAGATGAGCCGCTCCGCCGATTCCAAGACCGCGCAGGCGGCCGTATAGCGCTCGTAGTCTTCAATGAGGCGCGCGCCAAAATAATTTACCGTATCCGCCTGGGAAATCGTGGCCAGGTTCTTTCCCACGTACAACTGTACGTCCAGATTGACGAATAGCTGCAGCCGCGATCCAAAACGGGACTTTGCTCGGCGCACGCCCTTGGCCACCGCACGCACCAACCCATGGTTTTGGGTAAGAAGTACGATTACGCGGTCGGCTTCCCCAAAATCATAGGAGCGAATGACCACGGCGCGGTCGCGATAATTTTCGCGCATGGCCTTTTAAAACCCAAGCCTGCCCAGCGACTTGGCGTCTGATTGCCAATTCTTCAGCACCTTGATGCGCAGGTCCAGGTAAACGTTCTGTCCCAATAGCTCCATGATTTCCTTGCGGGCATTGCCCACGATGCGGCGGAAACGCAGACCATCTTTACCTTCGATGATGCGCTTTTGCCCCTGGCGCTCCAAGTACATGATGGCGTGAATGTCCAGCACTCCCTCACGCGTGCGCGAGGGCAGCATTTCATCGATCTGCACCGCAACCGAGTGTGGCAGCTCCGCCTTCAGGCCAGATAGTGCGGCCTCACGGATAAGTTCTTCAATGCGCTTTTCTTGCCGCTCATCCGTGATGTGATCATCCGGATAGAACTTCGGGCCCTCCGGCAAGTGCTCCACGATGACCTGCACCAAGTCATCCAACTGCACGCCCTTTTTACTAGACACCGGAATCACCACAGCCTCCGGATCCTCTTGCGACAAGAGCTCGTGCAAGGCCAAAAGCTGCGCACCCACCTGGTCCTTGGAGGCTTTATCCAGCTTGGTCACGATGCCGATGATGGGGGTCTTCGGCGCAATCGAGCGCACATTGTCCAAGATCCACCGGTCACCCGGACCAATCTTTTCATCTGCCGGAATGGTCAATCCGATGACATCCACATCCGCATACGTTTCTTTGACCACTTCATTAAGCCGCTCGCCCAACAAGGTGCGGGGGCGGTGCAGACCCGGTGTATCCACCACGACGACCTGTGCATCCTCGCGGTGAACCAGACCGCGGATGGTGTGGCGGGTCGTTTCCGGCTGGTCCGCGGTAATGGCAATCTTTTGGCCCACCAGCGCGTTAGTCAGCGTGGATTTACCCGTATTCGGGCGGCCCACAAAGGATACGAATCCAGAGTGGAATCCTTCTGGGGTATCCGTGTACTGCGAATAATCTAACGGAGCTGCCTTCTCCCCGGCGGCTTCCGGAGCTGCATCATCGGGGTCATCTGGCAGGCCCTCGAATGCCGCATCAAACTGTGCATCAATATCAGAACTCATTACCTGCAATGATAGCCCACAGCACCAAAATCTCCGATTGTTTCACGCACTAACAAATCTGCAGGCTAAGCTAAGACCGTTCTCTCCTCCTCGGTGTATTTCTCACCGCTTCCTGAAAGGCACTCCGCCATGCCAACCAAGTCTCCCCTACTGCTCCTGGGCGCTCTTCTCACCATTTCCCTTAGTGCCTGTTCATCCCCTGTTGCTGGTACTTCGCCTTCCGAAGAGGAATCCACCAGTACTTCTTCCAGTTCAGCATCCAGCTCATCGAGTGCGTCCTCTTCGAGCAGCGTTGCACAATCCACCACGCAAGAGCCGACCTCCGAAACCCCAGCAGAACCAGAAACCCAAGTAGCAACTGAGAAGTCAGGCGCACAACCGCAAGCGGCCGCGACGGAGCCTGAGCTGCTGTACTGCGAAATCGGCCTTGGCGCATTCGGGAGATTTTCTGATGGCTCTTCGCACCAAACCGAACTGTGCAATACCCCTGCACTCCAGCGTTCCGTACGCGCGGAAGGAGTATGCGGTGGCCTTAATGGGCACTTGCTTTATCCAGACGAATGGCCAGAGCTTTGCAACGGCGGCGCTCCATATTCGGGACCGCCGCAGGGTGGAGCGTCACCAGAATTCTATGACGAAGGTTCTCTCGCGGGAACGCCCTTGGAAACACAAGGGGAAGGCCTTTAGAGCGGAGCCCCGAAACTGTACCGCGCCGTTCTTTTCGCAGATGCTATAGGTCCACTGCAATAACTGAGCATATTCGCGCCTGAAATGTAGCAAATCGCGCTCAGATATACCTGAGGACGTTGACCTTTTGATGTTCCTATCAGGTCAACACCAGCCCGAAGGCCCCGCGCCCTCAAAATAAACGAGGGTGCGGGGCCTTCAGGAGCTAATAGCCGTGAGTCTATTTCTTGAATTCATCCGGCAGTGGGCCAAGCTGCGGTCCGTCCGGGTAGTACTTCCAGCCGTCCTTGATACGAACATCATCGGACCATGGCAGTTTGTACTCGCCCTTGGCAAGGTCTTCGACCCAGGTGAGGTAGTTTTCGGTCTTTCCGCCTGGGTAACCGACATAGCCGCGGTTGCCCAGGTTGAAGATGTTGTTTTCTAGGCCCCAGTTGATGCGCGCCTTATCAGCCAACGCTGGGAATACCTCTGCGGTGACGATTTCGCCCGGGTTGCGGTGACCCTCAGAAATCATGTGGCCATCGTAGTTGCAGACATTTCCTTCACCGAAGTAGTAAAAGACCTGGTCATAGCCCGCCAAGTTCACCGATGCCGTATACATCAGGTTCTGGAAGGCATTGGTCTTATTGGTCATGATCCACTGGTCTTGGGTCTGAGTGGAATAACCCGAGATGCGGATGTAGACATTGGCACCCTTATACGCCGCTTCGCGGGCGAGCTCTGGGAACATGCCATCGTCGCAGATATTGACTGCAAGCTTGGAGCCCTTGGGGCCATCGCACACCGGCATGCCCAGGTCACCTGGGTACCACGACTCGATGGGGGTCCATGGCTGCAGCTTACGGTAGTGCAGTGCAATCTCACCGTCGGAGTTGATGATAATCGCCGTGTTGAACGGGGGTTTTCCTTCCTCATGGTTGGGTTCCATGATGGAGAAGACGCCCCAGACGTCGTTATCCTTACAAGCCTGCTTGTACTGGTCCACCTTGGGGTCATCGAGCCCAATGAGGAATTCATCGTAGGACCAAATCTTGGTGTTCAGTCCCGAAGAGGAATACTCCGGAAAGACGATGAGATCCAAGTCTGGGTAGCCCGCCTTGGTCGAGGCCACCATGCGGCAGATTTCATCGACGTTTGCTTGAACGTCTTCTGGGGTATTGACTACGGGAACTGGGTACTGGATGAGGGCCATCAACAGGCCGTCGGGGGATGCGCTGATGCTTCCGGTGCTGGACAAGACGGGACTCCAATCGCGTCGTTGATTAAGTTACACCTATCACTCTATATGACGAACCTCACGTATTCACCTGAAAAGCGACGTGCTTGTCTCAAATTACAGACCGCATCCCTCTTGGGGCAGCCTTAGAGCTCCTCCGCCTGGAATTGCATGCTTGGGTGAGCAAAAGCATCCTGGGCCTGAATGAGCTGCAGCTCGGTGGATTCCGCTTCATACGTCGTACGCAGAAGCTCGTAGACAGAAGATGCGGTGCGGCGCAGCGCCTCTTTAACGTCATGGGTTTCAACGTAGTGGCCAGTAAACAGCGCCGCGGTCACGTCACCAGAGCCGTTGCGCTTAACCGGCAACAGCGGGGTCGAGAGCAAGAAAGCACGCTCACCATCAACGGCCAGCATCTCGATCTGATCCGCAGGGGTTTCCGGGCGCTTTACGGAGGTAACCAATACCGTCTTCGGACCCATTTCCTGCGCCTTCTTCACCGCCGCCAAGGTCTCGTCCAAGGTGCTGACCTCGGTATCGGTCAGATAGCCCAGCTCAAATTGGTTCGGGGTGATGATATCGGCCACGGGCACCACGCGGTCACGCAGCAGTGGCGGAATGTCATCGGAAACGAAGCAACCCGACTTCGCATTGCCCATCACGGGGTCGCAAGCATAGAGCGCCTTGGGGTTGACGGCCTTGATGCGGCGAACGGTGTCCACGATGGCATCGGCAATGTCGGAGCCGCCTTGGTAGCCGGAAAGGATGGCGTCGATATTTTCAAAAGCACCGCGCTTTTCGATGCCATCGATGATCGACGTGACATCACTAGCCGGAATCATCGGTCCGCCCCAGTCACCGTATCCGGTGTGGTTGGAGAAGTTCACCGTGTGCACGGGCCACACTTCGTGGCCGGCGCGCTGGAGGGGAAATACGGCCGCGGAATTTCCCACGTGGCCGTAGGTGACATGAGACTGGATGGAAAGGATAGTCATAGCTATCCATTGTGCTACTGCCGGTGCACAGAGACAAAGGAAGGGGCGAAATTATTCGTGGGGTTCCTCGTCCTTTGGCTCCCCGATGGCCGGAATACCGCCACCGGGCACCTGTTCATCGAGGCGGGCTCGCTCGGCAGCATCAGGAAAGGCCTTCGGGCCCGAGGGCTTTGGCTGGTAGCTCTTCCCGCGTGCGGTGAGGTCATCGTACCAATCCGCCAGCAGCTCATTCTGCCGGGCAAACATTTCCTTTTCCTCCGCCGCGGTGGCGTGATCGTAGCCCAGCAAGTGCAGGCAGCCGTGCACCGTCAAAAGCGCGAGCTCGTGCCCGAGCGAATGCCCGGCGGCATCGGCCTGGCGGAGGGCAAACTCGGGGCACAATACGATATCGCCAAGCATGGCAGGTCCCGGATCGGCGGCATCGGGGCGCCCGCCACCAGAAGTGGCGCCGGGGGTGAGCTCATCCATGGGAAAACTCATCACATCGGTAGGGCCTTCCAAGTCCATCCAACGGATGTGCAGATCCTCGATGGATTTCAGGTCCACGCAGGTAATGGTGCATTCCGCATCGGGGTTGATATCCATGGCGCCGAAGGCATAGGAGGCGACATCGATCAGCATCTCCTCGTTGACGCCATCAAAACCCGACTCATTGAGAAATTCGATACTCACTTATTCCCCTTCGTATTCCGCAGCCTTTTTATTATCAAAGGAATCATAAGCATCCACGATGCGGCCCACCAGCTGGTGACGCACCACGTCTTGGGCGCTGAGATCCGCAAAGTGGATATCATCCACGTTATTGAGGATCCGCCGCACGATACGCAGACCGGAAATCTGGCCGCGCGGGAGATCCACCTGGGAGATATCGCCGGTGACCACGATGGTGGAACCAAAGCCCAGGCGGGTCAAAAACATCTTCATTTGCGCCGGCGTGGTGTTTTGCGCCTCATCAAGGATGACAAATGCATCATTGAGCGTGCGCCCGCGCATATACGCCAGCGGGGCGACCTCGATGATGCCGGCATCCATAAGCTTGGGGATCATCTCTGGATCGAGCATGTCTCGCAGCGCGTCATAAAGCGGGCGCAGATACGGGTCAATCTTGTCATTGAGCGTACCCGGCAAAAAGCCCAGGTTTTCGCCCGCCTCAACCGCCGGACGGGTAAGAATAATGCGCGAGACCTGCTTATTTTGCAGGGCCTGCACGGCCTTCGCCACCGCCAGATAGGTCTTTCCTGAACCGGCCGGGCCAATGCCAAAGACCACCGTATTATTGTCGATGGCCTGCACATATTCGGATTGCCCCACCGTCTTGGGACGGATCGACTTGCCTCGGCGCTTGACGATGTCCGCCGCCATCGCCGCCGCTACCGACTGCGGCGCCTCCACGGCCACCATGTCCATGGTGTGCTTTACCGTATCGGTGGATACGGCATGGCCGCGCCTGGCGATGGCCTCGAGCTCGTCGAGGATCTTCGCCGCGCGGGCTACCTCGTAATCGGGGCCGGTGACGGTGACAATATTGCCCCGGGCAAAAAGGTCCGCATCGAGGCGGTCATTGAGCACGCGGAGGTTATCGTCCGCGCTGCCCAATACGCTGCTGACATACGCGGAATCGATCTCACATTTCTTGGTGATGATAGGCACGTCTAATAGGCTACCAGCGCTCAGTCCGCATGCCGATAGCCGCCAAAGCCACCATCGCCGCGCTGGCGGTGCGCAAAACCTCTGGGCCCAATTTGATGGGAACGGCCCCGGCCTCGCACAGTGTTGTCAGCTCTTTTTCCCCGATGCCGCCCTCGGGGCCGACCAAGAGGAAGACCTCGCCGCGCAGGTCCACCTCGCGGATGGATTCGGTGGCTTCCTCGTGCAGGACTAGCACGCTCGCGGATTCTGCGCGCTCTGCCAGTTCCGCAACCAGTTGGCGGGTGGTCAGCGGACCGCGAACCTGCGGGATGCGGTCTCGCCGGGATTGCTTTGCGGCTGCTTCAGCGGCGGCCTGCCATTTGGCGACGGCCTTCGGAGCCTTCTTCCCATCCCACTTAGCCACGCAGCGATCCGCCTGCCAGGCGATGATCTCATCCGCCCCAGCTTGGGTAGCCAGGTCAACGGCCAGCTCAGCGCGCTCGGATTTAGGGATCGCCTGCACCACCGTTACCCGCGGATTTGGCTCGGGGATGTGGGTAACGGACTCGACGGTGCCGGCTAAGCGGTCCTTGCCAGAGGTCTCGGTGACGGAGAGGGTGAGGCGGATACCGGTGCCATCGATAAGCGCTAGCTTCTCCCCCTGTTGCATCCGCTTGACCGTCACGGCATGGCGCGCCTCGGGCCCCGACAGCGTGATGCTGTCTCCGGCCTCGGCGGCGGAGAGATCCGGGTGAATGAAGACGGGCAGCGACATTAGCGGCGGAACTTATCGCGCAGGCGGGTAAAGAAGGAGTCTTCCTGCCCGTCGCTGGCGGTGCGCACGCGAGCGCCCTCATCGCGGGTATTGCGGATCTTTTCCAGCGCCTCGCGGCTCTTGCGGTCCAAGTCCTTGGGAACGACCACGTCCACGTGGGCAAAAAGGCTACCGTAACCGTCGGTGCGCAGGCGTGGCATGCCCGCGCCTTCGACCTTGATGGACTCGCCTGGCTGGGTGCCCGGCTCGATATCGATGGTGAGCTCTTCGCCATTGAGCTGATCGATGGTGAAGTTGGTGCCCAACGCAGCATCGATCATCGGCACGTGCACGGTGACGTTCAGGTCATCTGCATTGCGCTGGAAGACCTCGTGTTCCTGGGTGTGCACCTCCACGTAAAGGTCACCTGCAGGGCCACCGCCGTGGCCGACCTCGCCCTGGGAAGCCATGCGGATGCGCATGCCATCGTTGATGCCCGCCGGGATGGACACCGTAAGGTCGCGGCGCTTTTTCACGCGGCCATCGCCGGCGCACTGGTTGCAGGGATCCTCAATGATCTCGCCAAAGCCCTGGCACTTCGGGCACGGGCGGGTGGTCATCACGTTGCCCAAGAAGCTGCGCTGCATCTCCTGGATTTCACCCATGCCGTTGCAATTATCGCAGGTGACGGGCTTGGACTTGGAGTTTGAGCCGGTGCCACCGCAGGAATCACACAGCACCGCGGTATCGACGGTGACCTTCTTCTTCAGGCCCGTATAGGCCTCTTCCAGGGTAATCCGAGTGCGCAGGAGGGCGTCGTTGCCGGGCTGCACGCGCGACTTAGGCCCACGGGATCCGCCGCCGGCGCCACCGCCGAAGAACTCGGCGAAGATATCGCCCAAGCCACCGCCGCCGAAGCCGCTAAATCCGCCGGCACCGGCGCCAGCGCCACCGCCGCCTTGCTCCATGGGATCGCCGCCCATATCGACGATCTGGCGCTTTTGCGGATCCAGCAAAACTTCTTGGGCAACCGAAGCCTCGCGAAATTTCTCCGCCGCTGCCTCATCATCCGGGTTCACATCCGGATGATACTTGCGGGCCAGTTTGCGGTACGCCTTCTTAATTTCCTGGTCCGTTGCGTCCTTATCAACACCTAGGATGCCGTAATAGTCACGAGCCACTGTTAGAGATATTCCTTACTCGATCGTTTTGTTGGTATTACCTTGAAAAAATTTATGTAGCGACCGGCTAGTCTACCCGCACTACTCGCCGGCCAAAATTTCGCTTACGTATTGTGCAACAGCAGAGACCTTAGAGATTGTTCCCGAATAGTCCATAAACGTCGGCCCCACCACACCAAGGCCGCCCAGCGTCGCCGCCTGTCCCCCGGTTCCAAAACCATACCCGGCGGCCACGACGGAGGCATCACGCAGTTGATCCTCTTCGTTTTCGTCTCCAATCACCACGGAAACATTGCCCAGATCCGGCACCCGCGCCAACAATTTCAGGACGACGACCTGTTCTTCTAAGGCCTCGATAATTTTGGGCAGGCCTTCTGGGAATTCGCGGGCGACGCGGGTGAGGTTGGAGGTGCCCGCCATAATCAGGCGATCGGAAGGCTGTTCCACCAAGGTTTCAATGAGCGTGGTCGCCACCTTGAGCACGTGGTGGCGGATATCTAGAGGGGCGTCATCGACGAGGTGGGCGAGCTCCACGGAGGCATCAGTAAGCGTCTTGCCCACTAGCGCATTATTGACGATGTCCCGCAGGCGATATGTCTGGTCTTGGTCAATGACCTCATCCAGTTCCACGTTTCGTTGATCCACGCGGCCATTATCCGTAATCAGCACGAGCAGCACCCGCACCGGAGATAGCGTGACCACCTCGCAGTGCTTGACGCGTGAGACCTTCAAATTGGGCAGCTGCACCACGGCCGCCTGCTCCGTGACCTGGGCCAAAAGCTGCACGGAGCGGCGAAGCACATCTTCGAGGTCTACCCCGCCTTCCAGGAAGTTCAGCATCGCTTTGCGCTCCGGGGTAGAAAGCGGCTTGACCTCGTGGAGAGAATCAACGAACTGCCGGTAGCCCTGCTGCGTGGGAACGCGCCCGGAACTGGCATGCTGCTGCGAAATCAGCCCCTGCGATTCCAGCACGGCCATGTCATTGCGGATGGTCGCGGAAGAAACGCCCAGCCGGTAGCGCTCTACCAGCGTTTTGGATCCCACGGGTTCCTGGGAGGCAATGTAATCCGCAACGATGGCCCGCAGGACCTCCTTGCGGCGGGCATCAGTTGAGGTGGACACTTCTCAACGCTCCTATTCTCTGCGGGTTAGTTTAAGTCGATGTACCGACGTCTCTCTATAAATACAGCGTAAATCCAGTGCCAATCTTAAAAGTCTAACAATAATAAGCCCGAATAAGGGGTTTTGGTGGTGCAGAGGGGAATATAAGAGGTTTTGGTGATTCAGAAGGGAATATAAGAGGTTTTGGTGGTTCAGGGGCAAATATAAGAACTTTCTGACGGCGGCTAGGACTCTTCGGCGATGAGGAGATCGGAGACGATGCCATCGGCAAGCAGGCGCCCGCGCTTGGTCACGCGCACGCGCTGGCCGGCGCGCTCGAGCAGGCCGCGGTCGATGAAGCCCTCCAACGCAGGGGCTGCGTGGGCATCGAGCCAGGATTCTGGGATGCCCTCGCGCAGGCGCAGGCCGAGCATCACCTTTTCCATGTGGCGATCTGCCTCCGTTAGGGTTTCACTGTCTTTGATGGCCAGCTCACCGTTTCCTATCGTTTGGATATAGCGGTTGGGGTGCTTGACGTTATAAAAACGCTCGTCGCCTAGGTGGGAGTGCGCACCGGGACCTGCGCCCCACCAGTTGCCGTCCACCCAATAAATGCGGTTGTGCTCGCATTCGCCGCCGGGTAGCGACCAATTGGAGACCTCGTACCACTCGAATCCGGCGTCTTCCAGAGTGGAGGAAATCATTTCGTAGCGCCGGGCCAGCACGTCTTCATCCGGAGCGGGCAACAGTCCCTTATTCACCTTGCGGGCCATACGGGTGCCGTCTTCTACGATGAGCGAATACGCGCTGACGTGGTCGACGCCAGTCTCGAGCACGCGGTCCAAGGTCTCTCGGACGTTATCGTCGGTTTCGGTGGGCGTGCCGTAAATCATGTCGAGGTTAACGTGCTGGAAGCCAGCAGCACGGGCCTCGCGCGCGGCGTCGAAGGCGCGCCCGGGGGTGTGGGCGCGCTCGAGCACCTGGAGCACGCTGTGCGAGGCGGACTGCATGCCGAGGCTGATGCGGTTAAAGCCGGCATCGGCAAGCGCGGCAAAGTACTCCGGCGAGGTGGACTCCGGGTTGGACTCGGTGGTGACCTCGGCACCTGGGCTAAGCCCAAAAGTAGAGTGCACCGTATCCAGGATGCGGCTCAGGCCCTGGCCTCCCAAGAGCGAGGGAGTGCCGCCGCCGATGAAAACCGTATCCGCGGTGCGCCCCACGCGGCCAGCCGCCATCTCCAGCTCCTTGTCTAGGGCGTCGAGGTACGGTCCAGTGAGATCGCGCGGGCTGCCCAACTCGCCGGGGGTATAGGTATTGAAATCGCAATAGCCGCAGCGGGTGGCGCAAAAGGGAACGTGGATATACAGCCCGAATGGTTCAGTCATGAATCAAACCCTAATAGGCGGGGAACAAAATGGCCGAAATGGGTGTTAAACATGTAGTATATTGCCAACTTCCCGCGTATAGAAAGGTACCCTCAGTGGAGCCTCCCAGTCGATGTCCCCGCCACCTTATAGGCGGTGGGGAGTAACTCATGTTATCGGCTATTTTGATGATCCTGGCTGGCTTTGTCGTCATCGGAATCATCATCGTCGCGAACGCTTATTTCGTGGCGCAAGAGTTTTCATTCATGTCTGTGGACCGCACCCAATTGCGGTCCATGGCCGCTGAAGGTGATAAATCCGCCCAGCGCGCGCTCGACATCACCAAGCGCACCTCTTTCATGCTTTCCGGTGCGCAGCTCGGCATTACCATTACCGGCCTGCTCATTGGTTATGTGGCAGAGCCCTTGGTGGGCCAGGGCCTTGGCGTGCTGCTCGGCGGCGCGGGCATTCCCACCGGCGTATCCGTGGCTATCGGCACCATCGCGGCGCTGTTTATTTCCACCATCGCCACGATGCTTTTCGCGGAGCTCTTCCCTAAAAACTACACCATCGCCGCGCCCATGAAAACGGCGCTGCGCTTGGCCGCGTCCACGCAGTGGTATCTGCGCATTTTCGGCTGGCTCATCCGCTTTTTCGAGTACTCTTCCAACGCGATTTTGAAGCTATTTCGCATCGAGCCGGTAGAAGACGTCGATTCTTCCGCAACAGCCGATGACCTCGAATCCATCGTCGATTCCTCGCACGAAACCGGCGTTTTGGATGAGGATACTTATATGGTCTTGGACCGTTTGCTCGACTTTCCAGAGCACGACGTCGAGCACGCCATGATCCCCCGCTCCCGCGTGGACGTGATCGACCCAGGCACCACCTTGGGTGAGGTGCGCGAATTGATGTCTGAAAACCACACGCGCTACCCCGTCATCGATGATGAGCACAATCCCATCGGCGTGGTGCATCTTTTCGATGTCCTTGGCTCCGATCTCCCCGCCGCCACTAGCGCTACTGCCATCATGCGCGAGCCCTTGGTAGTTCCGGAGCTTATGCCGCTTCCCGATGTCGTCGATGAACTGCGCGGCGAGGAACAAAAGCTGGCCTGCGTCATCGATGAGTACGGCGGATTTGTCGGCATCGTCACCATGGAGGACTTGGCCGAAGAGATCTTGGGCGATGTCACCGATGAGCACGATATCGAGGAAACCGAAGAAATCACCGAGCAGGACGAATCCCACTGGCTGGTGGATGGCGACACGCCGCTGGATGAAATCGAGCGCGCCATTGGCCACGATCTTCCGGAGGGCGATTTTGAAACCATCGCCGGCCTGCTCATCGCGCATGCTGGCGCCCTGCCAGAGGTAGGCGAGGTCCACACCATCGACCTAGAGGCCGAGCCGGACGACTGGGTGGATCAGGACGAAGCACCGACTCGCTCCATTCGCATGCGCGTGGATGACGTAGACCGCCACGTGCCATCCTCCCTGGCCATCGAACTTATTGAGGAATACGTTCATGACAGCGAAGAAGAAGAGGAGGAGGCATAATGACCGATACGTGGTGGTTCAACCTCATCGTCACGCTGCTCATTATTGCGGCTTCCGGCTTCTTCGTGGTCATCGAGTTTTCCCTCATGGGCTCGCGCCGCAACCGGCTTGAAGAAAACGCGGAATCCTCGCGCACCGCCCGCGCCGGCCTGCGCTCGCTCAATGAGCTGACCATCATGCTGGCGGGCGCGCAATTGGGCATTACCGCCGCCACCTTCGTGCTCGGTGCCGTGACCAAGCCTTGGGTCCATCACCTTTTGATGGCCCCGCTGGAGGCCCTTGGCCTGCCGCTGGGCATTGCTGATGTCGCCAGCTTCATCCTCGCCCTGTTCATCGTCACCTTCCTGCACTTGGTGCTGGGCGAAATGGCGCCCAAGTCCTGGGCCATCGCGCACCCAGAATCCGCCCTGCAGGTCATCGCCATCCCCGCCCGTGGGTTCGTGTGGGTCTTCCGTCCGCTGTTGAAGTGGATTAACACGATGGCCAATAAATTGGTGGCCATGACGGGTGAGAGACCGGTCGATCGCGCCGGTGCTGCCGGCTACGATGCCGAGACGCTGCGCACCTTGGTCGAGCACTCCCGCGAGACCGGCGCGCTTGACGATAATTCCGCCAATCAGATTTCCGATGTCATCGAGCTCGAGAACTCCACGGTAGGCGCCATGGCGCGCGCCCACGGCTCAGAGGTAGTGCCGCTGCCTTCCGATGCCACGGTGGAACAGCTCCAAGAGCTCGTCCTGCGCAAAAACATTATGCGCGTGCTCGTCTTCCCCAAGGATTCCCGCGTGCCCCGCGTGGTGCACGTGCGCGATACCCTCTTGGCCAATCCCGATACCCCAGTCCTCGAGTTTTCCCGCGACCCGATTTCCGTCTCTTCTGCTACCACCGTGCAAAAGACTCTCGATCACATGCGCTCCCGCAATGAGCAGCTCGTGGTCGTAGGCAAAGCGGACAAAGACAAGGCCGTGTGGATCCTTACCTGGGATGACATCATGGGCCAGCTGTGGCCGCAGATTACCGAGCAGCTGGACAAGGTCACCCCTCCCCCTGCGGTATAGCGTCCTCACCGAAACCAACCAGTCCCGTTGGTTTCGGCACCTAATAGTTTTATAAACAAAATTCAAAAGATAAACAAGCGTACACAAGCGCGGTGTTTTACACTTGGGCTATGACCCACCGGAAGAATCCGTTTACCGCCACGCTTGGAGCCACGCCTCCCTACCTAGCTGGCCGTAAAGACTCCATTGAGGAGTTCGCTTATGCCTTGGACGATGGCCCCGGATCCCATGAACGTATTTCTCTCGTCGTGGGTCCACGCGGTATCGGCAAGACGGTGTTGCTCAATGCTTTCGAAGACACCGCGTCAGATCGCGGTTGGCGCATCCTTAATGACACGGCATCTGCCGGTTTTGCAGAGCGGCTCCGAGCTGAAATTATTAATACCCTTCAACTCAACCGCACAGCGCTAAAAGGTTTCAACCTGCACCTTTTTCAATTAGGCATCGGGATGGAATGGGATCCAAGGACATTATCCGCGGAATCTTATCCCTTAAGAAGGGCTTTAAAAGACCTTCTCCATGCGCAGCGCGAACTCGACCGGATTTCCCACGGCGAGCCCACCGGGGTGCTCATTACGTTGGATGAAATGCACCACCAGCGCAGTGATGAGGTCATCGATTTTGGCGCTACCATCCAGCACCTCGTGCGAGAAGGGGAAAATATTGCTGTAGTCATGGCAGGGATCCCTTCCTCGATTAAACCGCTTTTAGCCAGCCAGGATGACTCTAATCCTGTCACTTTTCTCCGCCGTGCGAACCGTATTGAATTGGACCGAGTGGCGGATACGGACGTCCGGAAGGCACTCAAGGCTCCCGTAGAAGAAACAGAGGTTAATTGGGACAAGGACGCGCTGAATTCTGCCGTATCCGCTTGCCAGGGATACCCCTTTATGATTCAGCTCGTCGGCCTATGGGCTTTCCGCCACCGAACAGACAATACGATTTCGGTGGACGCTGCGCAGGAAGGCATTTCCAAAGCACGACGAAAGCTAGGGCAGCTAGTCCATGAGCCCGCCCTAGCGGAGCTTTCCCCCATCGATCGGACATTCCTGCTCCATATGGCGCAAGACAATGGCCCCTCATCCATGAGTGATATCACGGCCCGCCTAGGAAAAAGCTCGCAATATGCATCCAATTACCGCCGCCGCTTGCTTGACTCGGAATTAATCGAGGGTTGCGTCCACTAGTGTGGTGTATCTGTAACTGACGGTGGGCCCCTTATGAATGAGGCTGGCGACCACCGTAGTACCTTTCGATTCCGTAACCACACTTCCTCGAAAGGGATAACCACGATGGCCGCTAGCCCATATTCTATAGACCCGACTACCTACTTAGACGAATTGCTGGCCCAAGCATCCCCAGATCTCATGCGCGAGATGCTTCAAGGATTCATCAACCAAATCCTATCGACTCAAGCAGACCAGATCTGCGGCGCCGACTACGCCACCACGTCTAAGTCTCGAACCAATGTCCGCAACGGCTACCGCCACCGCGATCTTGATACTCGCGTTGGCACCATTGATGTCGCTGTACCCAAACTACGTACCGGGTCATTTTTCCCGGACTGGTTATTGCAACGACGCACTCGGGCAGAACGAGCACTAACAACCGCAATAGCTACCTGCTATTTAAAAGGCGTGTCCACACGCAGGATGAACGATCTCGTCGCCAGTTTGGGAATTAATAATC